>NZ_RAVY01000009.1:0-94114 GCF_003611625.1 Corallococcus sp. CA054B | reverse complement strand
TATCGTCGGCAGCGTCAGATGGGTATAAGAGACAGGGCATGCCTTCTGTCTGGCCCTGCGACTGCCGCGCGGGCTTTGGCTGGATGGGCATGCCGTCGCGCAGCTGCTGCACCCCGCTGATGATGACCTGGGTGCCCGCGTCCAGGCCCTTGAGCACCTCGTAGTCGTTGCCCTCCACCAGTCCCAGCGTCACGGGCTGGCGCTTCACCACGGTGCCGGCGTCGCCTTCCCCCACCACCATGGCGAAGGACTGACTGCCCTGCCGCGTCACCGCGGTGGTGGGCATCTTCAGGGCGTCGCGCACGTCGTAGACGAGCTGCGCGCGCACCAGCTGGCCAGCCCGGAGGCCCACGGTGTTCTCGAAGGCGGCCTGCACCTCCACCAGCTGCGTGTTGGGATTGGGTGTGGTGGCGACGAAGAAGGCGGGGGCGCGGACGATGGGCTCGCCATCCTCGTTGAGCACCTCCAGTGGCGTCTCGCCCACCTTCACCCGCGCGGCCTGGTCCACCGGCACCTGCACGGACAGCTCCAGCGCGCGGCTCTGGTCCAGGATGGTGAGCGCCGTCTGCGGCGTCACGTAGTCGCCCAGCTTCACCGGGATGTCGCCCACGACGCCGTCGAAGGGGGCGCTCACGTTGAAGAAGCCCAGCTGCACCTGCTGGTTCTGGATCTGTGCTTCCGCCGCCTGGGCCTGGGCCTCGGATTGCGCCGCCTGGGCCACGGCCTGTTCGTAGTCCTGGCGGCTGACGAGCCCTTCCTTGAGGAGCTGCGCGCTGCGCTCGCGCGTCCTGCGCGCGAACTCGCGGTTGGCGACGGCGGAGGCCTTCTGGGCCTGGGTGGCGCGCAGGGAGGCCTGCTCCTGGCGGGGATCCACCACGAGCAGCACCTGGCCCGCCTTCACCTTCTGGCCCTGGCGAACGGGGATCTTCTGGATGTAGCCCGCGACCTGCGGGACGACGGTGATGCTGCTGCGGGAGATGAGGGTGCCCACGTACTCGCGGGTGTCGCGCACCGGGCCGGGCTTCACCGCCATCACCTGCACGGGCGTGGGCTTGCCGCCCCCCTGGCTCTGCTGGCCCGACTGGGGGCCACCTCCGGGCGCGGCCTGGCCGGGGTCCTTGCCGCCGCTGCACCCGCCCGCCGTCAGCGCGAGGACGAGTCCCCATGCGCCCCAACCGCCCCTCACCAATCGCATGCTGCCTCCGACAGGAATGCATCCACCTGGGCCTGGCGGAACTGGAAGTCGCGGATGACGAGCTCCAGTTCGGCCTGCCGCAGGGCCCCGGCCGCGTCCACCAGCTCGAGGCTCGTTCCGGTGCCCACCTCGAAGCTGCGGCGGGTGAGCCGGTCATTCTCTTCCGCGAGCTTCCGCTCGCGCTCCGCCAGGTCGCGCGTCGCCTGGGTCACCTGCACGGCGCGCTTCGCCTGGGTGACCTCGATGACGATGTTGCGCTCGCGGTCGGTGACATCCGCGCGGGCCTGCTCCAGCTGGCCGCGGGCCTGGCGCAGGCGGCCCTCGCGCGCGCCGCCGTCCCAGAAGGGCAGCACCAGGCTGGCGCCGACGTTCCAGATGGGGACCTCCGCGAAGCCCGGGTTGACGGTGAGCGCGGTGGTGGTGCTGGTGAGGTCCAGGGTGGGCGCGTACTGGCGGTACACCTCGCCGATGGCGCGTTCGGCCACCACCTGGCGCGACTTCGCGGCGGCGATGTCCGGGCGGTTCTCCAGCGACTCCAGGGTGCGGCAGGTGGCCTTCGCGCCCTCGAACAGCGTGGTCAGCTCCAGGCCCGGTTTGAGGCCCACGGCGGACGGGGTGCCCAGGGCGAGGCCCAGGGCCTCGCGCGCCTGGCGCAGGTTCTCGTCGCCGGTGACGACGTTGCGGCGCGCGGTCTGGGCGTCCTGCTCCACGCGGACGACGTCCAGGCGGGTGCCGGCGCCCAGCTCGAAGCGGCGCTGCGCGAGGGCCAGCCGCTCCAGCGCGGTGCGCAGGTTGACGCGGTTGACCTCCGCCAGGCGCTCGTTGGAGGACACGGAGACCAGCGCCTGCGCGAGGCCCCGGGTGAGCTGCCGGCGCGTCTCCGCGAGCGACAGGGCGGCGGTGCGCCGCGACTCCTTGGCGCTGCCCAGGGCGTAGAGGCTGGCCAGGTCCACCACGGGCACGTTGGCGGTGAGCACGCCGATGCCCAGGAGCTCCGTGGGCGTGAAGCCCCCTTCGCCGCTGACGCCACCGCCCACGCCACCGCCGATGCCACCGCCGACAGCGGGGATGTTCGGGTTGAGGACGTTGTATTGGGCGGACAGCGTGCCGCCGACGGTGGGCAGCAGGTTGGCGAGCGCGATGCGCCACGTGCCCGCGGCGACTTCTACCTGGCCCAGCGCGGCCTGGAGGTTGGTGGAGCGCTGGCGCAGGAGCGTGAGCGCTTCGTTCCAGGACTGGAGTTGCTGGGGCGCGGCGGGCGCGGGAGTGAGCAGCGGATCCGACACGTTCGCCTGGAATGGCGGTGGCACTTCGGGGACGTCATCCGGGGCCTGGGATGCGGGCGTGCTGGCGCGGCCGGACCGAGTCGGAGCGGGAGCCCGGGGTGCGTTCGGAGTCGGGGCACTCGGCATGGCCGGAGGCTGCTCGGGGAGCTTCAGGACCGGGGCGTTCGGCGCGGGGGCGTTCGGAGCCTGGGTGTTCGGTGTCGCGACGGGAGGCGTGGGCGGCGGAGGCGCGGGCGGAGCGCGCTGCGGTGGCGCGGTGTATTGCGCGAGGACGGGACGGAAGGGTCCGGAGCCGTGCGGCGCTGGCGCCTCACCGGGGATTCCGGAAGGGACCAGCAGGGCTGCGAACACGAACGCGTTCATAAAGGGATGCTCCCCAGGTAGGGGCGAAGCCAGCCCCCTGCCACGGTTCGCGCCCCCCGGCGCTCCAGTGGACAACACAGCAGGGCGAGGAAGTGCTCAGCAATCGATGAACAGACCTCGAGTCGGCGCTGGAGGTCCGGGGTTGCCCTTACGGGCGTAAGGGCAGGGAAGGTGGAGGGGCTCGTGGAGACATGGCGCGTCCTGACGCAGGCTGGGGAAGAGCCAACGTGCGTCGCGAGCGCCGAGCAGGCGTCTGTCTTCAAGGGAGGGCGCGCGTTCAGCACGCCACGGCTGTCATGACGGCCGGGTCAGGGACCCTGGCGTGCGCCGGTTCCCGCATCCGGGAGCGGCAGGGGCACGGAGCCATCGGGTGGCTCGAAGGAACGGCCGACCTCTGACGTGGGAACCAGGATGCCGGGGCCTGCATCCGTGGCCTCCAGCGATTCATCCGGCTCGCCATCCCGAAGGCGGCGGAGGAGCCGACCATCACTACCGACCGCGTACTGTGCTCCCGAATGCAGCGCGGGAACGTTCAGGCCGCAGGCCCGGGGATCCTCATCGATTCGGATGAAGATGACCCCTTGCCGCTGAATGACCCTGTACCGGTGTGACTCGCGCCGGTCGACGCACGGGGTGTTGGCATCTTGTGGGCCCAGGAAGTCAGCGGCGGCGATGTCGAGCGCGCGCAGGACACTGCCGCTCAGTTCGACCGTGCGTCCATCCGCGCCTGCTTCCACGGCGGTCTGCTCGAAGAACTGTGGGAACTCGATGGACGCGTCATTCGTCCACGCATCACGTGTGGGCGTGGACCGCAGGCAGCCCGCCAGGAGCAATGCCGCCGGAAGCACGCGCCACGCCACCCTCACGCCGCGCATCCTCACT
This sequence comes from Corallococcus sp. CA054B, assembly GCF_003611625.1. Taxonomy (NCBI): domain Bacteria; kingdom Pseudomonadati; phylum Myxococcota; class Myxococcia; order Myxococcales; family Myxococcaceae; genus Corallococcus; species Corallococcus sp. CA054B. Next base: position 90,388 of record NZ_RAVY01000009.1, on the reverse strand, counting down.
GCGCCGGCAGCATGCCCAGCCGCTGCTTCGCGGGCTTGTTCTGCGGATCGAACCGGAGCGCTTCCTCCAGCCGCTCGCGTCCCTTCACCGGGTTGCCCTGCACCACGTAGAGGTCCGCCAGCCGCACCAGCACGTCCGCGTTGTAGGGCTGTAGATCCAGCGCCTGTTCGAACTCACGCGTCGCCGTGGTCACGTCCCTGCGGCGCATGGCCAGCTGCCCCAGCATCACGTGCGGCTGCACCAGCCCGCGCGTCTCCGGCTCCGTGGCCAGCGCCTGCAACGCCGGCATCGCCCTCGGGTCCCCGAACGCCGCCAGCGTCAACGCCGCGCCCTGCCGCACCCACAGCGAGCCGTCCTTGAGCAGCGCCGCCAGGTCCTCCGTCGCCTCGCGCGCGTTCGCCGCGCCCAGCCCGTCGATGATGTCCGAACGCAAGGTGGGGTCCGTCGTGCCCTTCAACGCCGCCCGCAGCGCCGGCACCGCGTCGCGCTTGAACCGGCGCGCCAGGAACTTCGCCGCCGCGCCTCGCAGCGTGCCCGCCTCCGCCGTGTCCGCCAGCACCGCCTCCAGCGCCCCACGGCTGAGCGCCGCCGTCTTCTCGTCGAACGCGTCCGCCAGCCGCAGCCGCCGCTGCTGCCGCGCCTCCGCCTTCGGCCACCACTTCACCAGCGACGCCTGCATCGCGTCCGGCGTCTGCTTCGCGTGACAGGTGTTGCACGCGTTGGGGATGTCATGCCGCGCCGTGTTCTGGGGCGCCGGCACGTCCAGCGCGTGGTCCGCGAAGTGGTCCAACACGCCCGACACCACCGGCGGCATGTGACACGCCAGGCAGTCCTGCGCCGCCGCGGCCTTGTGGTGCGTGTGCTGCTCGCCCTGCGCCACCACCTCCTGATGACAGCCCTGGCACGTGGACGCGTTCACCGACGTGCGCGCCGCCACCGGCTTCTGCTTGCGCACCTCGTTGGGCGCGCTCGCGTCGTGCGGCGCCGTGTGGCACGTCAGGCACGTGGCCCCGCCCTTCAGGTGGCACTGGGACTGGATGAGCGCCTGGTACTCGAAGCTGGAGGTGCTGGGCCGCCCGTCCGCGAAGAAGTCCCCGGAGCGGTCGTTGCCCACCAGCATCACCATGGGCTGATAGCTCGCGTCGTAGCGCTGGCCGGGCAGGAAGTGGTGCTTCGCGTCCAGCATGGGGAACAGCGTGCGGCGCGGCCCGTGGCACTGCGCGCACACCGCGAAGCCTTCTTCCTTCGACAGCTTCGCCGGCTGGATGATGTCCGCCGGAACCTGCGACTCCGCGTGCCGCCCGCCGGGCCCGTGGCAGGACTCGCACGCGACGCCCGCGTCCGCGAACTTCGTCTCCCACTGGTGGCTCGCCCGGTCATAGCGCGCGTCCAGCCCCGTCACGTGGCAGTCCAGGCACGCGTGCTGCGCGCTGCGGCGGAAGTTCGTCCAGAAGAACGGGTGGTCCGGCGACAGCGCCCCCTGCTTCTTCTCCGAGTAGTCCACCCACTCGCCCTTGCCCGTGACGTGGAAGTACACCGGCATCACCTGCCAGCGGCCGTCCGGCAACAGCGTGATGGGGTCCTGCATCCGCTTGCCGCCCACCACCCACTGCACCGGCCACTCGCCCAGGTTCCCGTCCGCGCCCTTGGTGCGCATCAGGTACTGGCTCCCGTCGCGGCGCATCCACGCCTCGCTGGACTCGCCCTTGAAGTGCGTGCCCGCCGCGAACGTGCCCACCACGTACGGCTTCGTCGCCGGAGACAGCGCCCGCGAGTGCCAGTCGTGCTTCCAGCCCGTGTGCTGCTCCTCGTGGCAGTCCGCGCACACCTGCGAGCCCACGAAATGGTTCGGCTTCGAGGGCGGCGCCTCCACTGTCTTCACCGGCACCGGCGCGGTCACACTGCCCGCGTCCAGCGGGGTCTCCGGAGCCGGAGCGGGCGCCTGGGCCACCGGCGGAGACGCGGCGGGCGCGGGCGCGGAAGGGCGCAGGAAGAAGAACAAGCCCGCCGCGAGGACCACCACCGCGAGGGCGACAAGGACAGGGCGTGAGGAGCGCATCCGGAAGGTGCCGCCCATGCTCCTCCCAAGCGCCAGGCCGCACAAGCGGCGCTCCGCGCAAGACCTCTGCCTCCAGTGGACAATGACCTCCCAGGGAGGGCTGCGGTCCTGGCGAGCCCTGGATTAGGGTCCTCCTCCAAGCCAAGGGAGGCCGTGCCCATGCCCATGCGGTCCGTGAATGGAACCCGGCTGTACTACGAGGACACCGGCGGTTCCGGAGACGTGGTCCTCTTCAGCCACGGGCTCCTCTGGAGCACCCGGTTGTTCGACCCGCAGGTGGAGGCCCTGCGCGGCCGCTTCCGCTGCATCGCGTATGACCACCGGGGTCAGGGCCAGAGCGACGTGTCGCCCGAGTCCGCCATCGACGTGGAGACGGTGTACGCGGACGCGGTGGCGCTCATCGAGTCCCTGGGCGTGGCGCCCGTCCACTTCGTGGGCCTGTCCATGGGCGGCTTCGTGGGCATGCGGCTCGCGGCGCGCCGGCCGGACCTGCTGCGCTCGCTGGTGCTCCTGGAGACGTCCGCCGACCCCGAGCCCACCGCCAACGTGCCGCGCTACACCGCGCTCAACCTCATCGCCCGCTACGTGGGCCTGGCCCCCGTCGCGACCTCGGTGATGCGCATCATGTTCGGCGCGTCGTTCCTCACCGACCCGGGCCGCGCGGAGGAGCGGGCGCTGTGGCGAACGCGCCTGACGGGCAACCGCCGCGACATCTACCGCGCCGTCAACGGCGTCATCAAACGCAAGGCCATCACGGAGGAGCTGCCGCGCATCCGCACGCCCACGCTCGTCATCGTGGGGGAGGAGGACCGCGCGACAGTGCCCGCCAAATCGGAGCGCATCCACTCGCTCATCCCCGGCTCCCAGCTGGTGCGCCTGTCGCGCGGAGGCCACTCGGCCTCCGTGGAGGAGCCGGCGCTCGTCAACGCGGAGCTCGCCCCCTTCCTCACCCAGCACGCGTCCAAGCAGGCCGCGCAAGTGGGCTGACGCGCCGTTAACCAGCACTCCAGGAAGGTTTCCCCCATGCCAGTCGCGAAATGGAACGGCACGGTGCTCGCGAAGAGCGACACCTACGAGACCGTGGAGGGCAACATCTACTTCCCGCCCGACAGCCTGGTGCGCGAGCACTTCAAGCCCAGCGCCACGCACACCACCTGCCCCTGGAAGGGCGAGGCGAGCTACTACTCCGTGGAGGTGGACGGGAAGACGAACGCCGACGCGGCCTGGTACTACCCGGAGCCCAAGCCGGCCGCGTCCAACATCCAGGGCTATGTGGCCTTCTGGAAGGGCGTGACGGTGGAGCGCTGACTTCTAGAGGCCCAGGAAGTACTTGCCCCAGCGCTTGCCGTTGCGCAGCTGGGTGACGACGAAGGCGGGGATCCACTGGAGGAGGTTCAACTCCGGCTGCACGGAGTAGCCCTGCCGCAAGCCGGAGTTGATGCGACGGGGATCCAACGTCGTGGGGTAGGGCGCGCCGGGGCCTCCCTGGCACTCGTGGTGCTCGAAGAAGAGGTCCCATAGCTCGGCGGCCTCCGCGTGGGTGTTCGCGATGAGGCGCGTGTCCACGCCCAGCAGCGAGCCCAGCAGCTTCCAGAAGAAGTACCAGCGCTGCTCGTTGAACTCGTAGCGCTTGTCGCGCCACGCCTGCGCGACGACGTACGAGAACGTCAGCAGCGTGAACGCGACCGCGCTCTGGTTGTAGCAGCGCCGGTCCGTGTAGCGGGAGCGGTAGTGGCTCAGCGCCGAGTTGTGCATCTGCGCCAGCAGCAGCGTCGTGGACAGGGTGCGCGTGCTGTAGAGGCTGCCCCAGCCCATGTTCATGTTGCCGTAGAGGATGCGCAGCATGATCTGCGCCGTCTCGATGACCCGGCGGGACACGATGGTTTTGAGCTTGCTGTGCGGCCGTTGCTCGAACAGCGCGGACACATCGTAGTGGTAGTACGTGGCCTGGAAGGACACGCCCGCCAGCTCGTTCACGGACGTGGCCTGGAAGAAGACGTAGAAGGCCTCGTCGCGCGCGGCCTCGAAGTCGCGCAGGAACTCCGCGGCGGACTGCACGCCCGTCACCGCCGCCGTCGCCGCAGCGCGGTCCTGGGTCCCGTAGAGGACGCCCGCGAGCCGGTGGTCGCTGTACTTGTTGCCCCAGAAGCCTTCGATGGCGGAGAAGGCCTTCAGCGCGGGGCGCCACGAGGTGCCATCCACGCCCGGTGTCTCGCGGATGTGCTTCTTCCAGTGCAGCCGCAGCCCCTCCATCAGCTCCGGCTCCGCGGCGCTCATGATGCCGTACAGGCTGTTGGCCGCGTCGAGCGGGTCGCCCAGGAGGGCGTCCAGGTTCTGGTCACGGAAGGTGAAGGGCATGGGCGGACTCCGGTGCTGCGTTCCGGCCCAGTGTAGAGAACTGTTGATTCTGTAACAAACCGCCTGCCCTGGAAAACCCGACACGTAGGGGATGTGACGGGGCGCCTCGGGGTCATGGCTTGCCGGCCATGGCGGTCAGTTGGCCCTGGGCAATCTCGCGGTACAGGGGCACCACTTCGACGGACAGTACCTCGCGCATCTCCTGCCGCGCGCTGTCGTAGTCGCCTGCCTCGCGATGGCGGTACATCCGGTGGAGCGCGTCCCCCAGCCTGTTCGAGCCTTCGGTGATGCGCCGCGAGCACTCGCGCAGCACCGCGAGCGCTCCGGTATCGGTACTCACGTCGGCGTCGCTCAGGGCCACTTCTCGCGCCGTGCGCCGCAGCAGGTCGCGCACGTCATCATCGAGCACCAGCGGCGCTCCATCGCGGAGCACCTGCCGCGCGAGTGCGCGGATTGGATCCCAGTCGGGTCCATCTTCCGTCGTCGTCATCGTCGTCATTGCCCGGCCTTTGGCCGGCATTTATCGAAGGGCCATTCGTGTTGCCCGGTGCAGGACTCGAAGCACGCGAAGCAGCTCGCTTTTCGTGTCCATGCCTGGCTCTGGCAATCCCCGTACAGACGGATGCAGCGCCGTTTCCAGTCGGGGAGGTTCGTGTTGTGGGCGTCGTCGTACTCTTCTGTCTTGGAGCCGGTGTGCGAACCGGTGGCTCCGATGCCAGCGGCCATGATGGTGGCGGCCTCGGAGGCGGTGAGTCCGCATGCCTCGGGGAGTCCCGGGTGCCGCTGGATGCAATCCGTCTCAGTGTCCATGGCGACGGTGGCGCATCCCAGGCTGAACGCCGCGAGGCAGGCGGCGAGGAGGGGCCGCCAGGATGCGATTGTCGGGGTGGGCATTGCGCGGGCCTACCGGGCGGTGCTTTCCGGCATGGTCCGGAGAACTGTAGGGGATGTGACGGGGCGGGGTGGACTGGACTTTCCGGGCGGACGCGAGCGGCGATGCTGGGCTTTTCGCGGGGCGTGGCCCTGAGTGGAGGAGCGGAGCCTTGGCGACGGTGTCCCTGCAGGACGTGCGCAAGGTGTACCGGGGTGGCGTGGCGGCGGTAAAGGGCGTGACGCTGGACATCGCGGACGGCGAGTTCGTGTCGCTGGTGGGCCCGTCCGGCTGCGGCAAGTCCACGACGTTGAACCTCATCGCCGGGCTGGAGGAGCTGTCCGGCGGCGAGCTGCGAATCGACGGGCAGTTGGTGAACGACCTGTCTCCGCGCGAGCGCGACATCGCGATGGTGTTCCAGAGCTACGCGCTCTACCCGCACCTGGACGTGGCGGGGAACCTGGCGTTCCCGCTGAAGGTGGCGGGGATGGACGCCAAGGACGTCGAGGCGCGCGTGCGCGAGGTGTCCGGCGTGCTGGGGCTGGAGGCGCTCCTGTCGCGCCGGCCGAAGGAGCTGTCGGGCGGGCAGCGGCAGCGCGTGGCGCTGGGACGCGCGCTGGTGCGCAGGCCCAAGGTGTTCCTCTTCGACGAGCCCCTGTCCAACCTGGACGCGGCGCTGCGCACGCAGATGCGCGGCGAAATCAAGAAGCTGCACGAACAGCTCAAGGCCACGTTCATCTACGTCACGCATGACCAGGCGGAGGCGATGACGCTGTCGGACCGCGTGGTGGTGATGAGCCAGGGCGAGGTGCAGCAGGTGGCCCCGCCGCGCGAGCTGTACGACGCGCCGGCGAACCTCTTCGTGGCGGGCTTCTTCGGCTCGCCGCGCATCAACCTGGTGAAGCCCCAGACGCTGGGCCTGTCCGACGGTGACGCGGTGCTGGGCCTGAGGCCGGAGCACCTCCAGGTGGGGCAGGGGTCCAAGCCGGAGGACGCGCGCGAGGGACGCGTGTACCTGGTGGAGCCCATGGGCGCGGAGGTCTGGGTGACGGTGGAGATGGGCGGCGAGCGCCTGGTGGCGCGGGCGCCCGGGGATTTCCGCGCCGCGAGCGGAGACACGGTGTGGCTGCGCCACGACGCACGCTACCTGCGCCGGTTCGACGCGAGGACGGGGCGCGCGGTGTGAGTCAGGCGTAGACCTGTTCGCTCTCCACCACGGGCTCCAGCCGGCGCTGGAGGGCGACGAGCCGTTCGTAGCGCTGGTGCAGCGCCTCCTTGAGCTCGCGTTGATCCGCCTGCGCGATTTCATCCAGCAGCATCTCCAGCGAGGAATCCACGGCGTCCTTCAGCACACGCGATTCGTCGTTCGACAGTTCCAGCAGCATGGGGGCCTCCTTGAGGAAACGTTAGGCACCGCGCGACGGGGCCGCGCGCAGGGCAGGCACACGGGCGCGGAAGAAGGCGGCCCGAGGGCCCACCGGGCTGCCTGCCAGGGCGCGCACGGCGGCGGGAGCGACCCCACTCTTGGTGAGGACCCCATGAGCGCGAGGAGCGACGCGATGATTCACGCGGGAGAGGTTCGCGAGGGCATGTCGGTGCGCACCGCCGATGGACAGCCGCTGGGCCGGGTGGCGGGCGTGGGCGACACGCACTTCGAACTGGAGCAGGGGCTGGTGCCCATCCCCCGGCGCGACTACCTGGTCGAGTACAGCGACGTGGAGGCCGTGAGCGGGGATGAAGTCCTGCTCAAGCCGGCGGACCATTCGCAGCTCACGCTGGAGGAGGACGACGACGGCGGAGCGCTGCCGCCGCGCCACAGCGAGGGCCTGGAAGCGGAGCCCGCGAACGACCCCGTGGGTCCTACGCGGCACTGATGCCGGGCGGCCTGGTGCTGCCTCCGGGAGTTCGGGATTCCCAACCCGAGGGGCAGGGCAAGGTCCTGGAATCACAAGACCTTGCGGTCGCCTGGATGTCAGACCGGCGCGTTAAACGGACCCCTCGACCAGACGTCCCGGTGGGGCCATGCGACGGTTTTCGACTTCTTGCGTCACGATGCTGTGGTTGGGAGTGGTGTTCGCGTGCGGGCCCGCGCCGCGAGCGGATGCGGGCGGCGTGGAGGCGCCAGTGCCGGGCATGTTGTCCACGCCGAGGCGGCTGCTGCCCTACATCGCTTTGGACGACGGGCGGGTGTTGGCGGCGGGAGGGCATGACGGCAGCCGCACGCTGGGCAGCAGCGAGGTCTTCGACCCGGACACGGGGCGCTGGAGGTCCACGGGAGCGCTGCGCACGGCGCGGCGCAACCACGCGGCGGTGCGGCTTCCGGATGGCCGCGTGCTGGTGGTGGGCGGCTCCAACGGCGTGACGGTGGGCGCGCTGGCGAGCGCGGAGCTGTACGGGCCGGACACGGGTGTGTGGACGCAAGCGGCGCCCATGAGCGAGGCGCGCAACGACCCGGCGGTGGTGGTGTTGCCGGACGGGCGCGTGCTGGTGGCGGGGGGCACGGACGTGGACCTGCGGCCGGTGCGTTCCGCGGAGCTGTTCGACCCGGTGACGGGGACCTGGAGCGCGGCGGAGGCGCCTGCGTACGTGCGGGGCGGCGCGGGGACGGCGGTGGTGCTGCGCACGGGCAAGGTGCTCTTCGCGAGCGGCCTGCAGTCGGAGCTGTACGACCCGGTGACGGGCCACTGGGAGAAGGCGGGAGCGGTGGGCGGCGCGGCGGGGACGCACCGGCTGGGGCATACCGTGACACTGCTCCCGGACGGGCGCGTGCTGGTGGTGGGCGGCACCACGATGCAGGCGGCGAGGACGGCGGAGGTGTACGTGCCGGAGCGCAACGCCTGGGAGCTGGTGGAGGCCCCGGCGGTGCCGCGCGAGCACCACGCAGCGCTGTTGACGGCGGAGGGCGCGGTGCTGGTGGTGGGCGGCGAGCACTCCTCACGAGGCACGCTGGACTCCGCGGAGCGCTTCGACCCGGCGAAGGGCCTCTGGACGCAGGCGCCCACGCTGCATGAGCCGCGAGGCGAAGCCGGAGCGCTGTGGCTGCGCCGGGGCACGGTGCTGGTGGTGGGCGGAGTGAACGAACTGGGCACCCTGGCCACGAGCGAGGAGTACGTCCCTGCTCCCGCCGTGGCCCAGGTCACGGCTGACGAATAGCGGATGGACGGCGGCCCTTCGGAGTGATGCCGATTAGAGAGGTGCGGCAGTGGCAGATCTGTTGATCTCTCGTCCATGAACCCTGGCCCTCCGCACCACGCGTCCATCGACGACCCCGTGGCCGATGACTACTGGTCCTTCGAGGACGACCACGGACACACGCACGTCTCCCGCGTCACCCTGGGCCGGCCCGCGCCCATCCCCCAGGATGCCAATGGGGATTGGTATTGCCCGCTGATCATCGGACACGCGGTGCCCATCACCATCAGCATGGTGGGCGTCGGTCCCGTGGATGCCCTGCTCAACGCCGCGCGGTTCGTCCGCGAGCACTTCCACGAGCTGCGCAAGGTCAGTCCCCGCGCCACGCCCCCAGGCTCCACGGATTCGAAGTGAAGCCAGGACAGTGTGTCTGGCTTTTCCTTGAATGACTGGCAACGGCGGTTCCTGGGGGCCTTTTGCTCAGCGCGGCGCGACAGGGCGCGTGACAGACTGCGCGCCCATGCGCTCCTGGAAACACCTGCTCGTCGTCCCGCTCGTCTGTTCCTCCGCCTGCGCCACCGCGCCCGCCGCCCCTACGAAGCCCGAGGCCCCGGTCGCCGCCGCGCCCGCCGCGCCGGCTGCCCCTGTCGCCGCTCCGGCCGCTCCCGCCGCTCCCGTGCGTCCCTTCGGCACGCTGCGCGAACAGGCCGCACGCCAGCAGTCGTGGCTCAAGGAGCGGCTGGAGACCGGCGTGCCCCAGCTCATGCGCAAGTACGGCGTGCGCATGTGGGTCGTCCCCATGCGCGAGTACAACGAGGACCCCGTCTTCAAGGCGCTCGTCTCCCCCACCACCTTCGCCGCCCGCCGCCGCACCATCTACGTCTTCTTCGACCGGGGCGCGGACAAGGGCGTGGAGCGGCTGGCGCTGGGCGGCAGCACCCAGGGCGGCCTCTATGAAGCCCGCCGCGCTCCCATGATGGTGGACCGCGGCGGCTCGCAGCGCGCCGCGGAGCTCCTGGGCCCCGAACAGTGGCTGCTCCTCAAGCAGGTCGTGGAGGAGCGCAAGCCGGACTCCATCGCCATCGACGTGTCCCCCGCCATCGCCTTCGCGGACGGCCTCACCCACGGCGAATACGAAGGCATGACCCAGGCCCTGGGCCCTGCCTGGACGAAGCGCCTCAAGCCCGCGGGCGGCCTGCCCCTGGACGTGCTGGGCTGGCGCAGCGCCGACGAGGTCCGCTTCTACGCCGACCTCCAGAAGTACGCCTGGAACCTCATCCAGACCGCCTTCTCCAACGCCGTCATCACCCCCGGCACCACCACCACCCAGGACGTGGAGTGGTGGATGCGCCAGCGCCTGGCCGACGAAGGCCTGGACACCTGGTTCCAGCCGGACGTGGACGTGCAGCGCCAGGGCGCCACCGAGGAACAGGTGGGCGACAACCCCGTCATCCAGCGCGGCGACGTGCTCCACTGCGACTTCGGCGTCACCGCGCTCCGCCTCAACACCGACACCCAGCACATGGGCTACGTGCTGCGCGACGGAGAGACGGACGCCCCCGAAGGCCTCAAGGCCGCACTCAAGGCGTCCAACCGGCTCCAGGACATCGTCAAAGGTGAAATCAAGCCGGGCCGCACCGGCAACGAAGTCCTGCGCGCCTCGCTCGCGCGCATGAAGTCCGAAGGCATCAACGGCAGCGTGTACTCCCACCCCATTGGCCTGCACGGCCACGGCGCCGGCCCCATGATTGGCATGTGGGACCGCCAGGAGGGCGTGCCCGGCAACGGCGAGCACAAGGTGATGCCCGACTCCTGGTTCTCCATCGAACTGCAGGCGACCAGCCCCGTGCCGGAGTGGAACCAGCAGCCCGTGCGCTCCGCCCAGGAGGAGGACGTCGTCGTGGACTCGCAAGGCGCCGTGCACTGGGCCTTCCAGCGTCAGACGTCCTTCCACCTGGTGCGCTGAAGGCCTACTTCGCCACGCCCGTCATGGACTTGAGCAGCGTCACCAGCGCCTGCTTCTCCTCGCTGCTCAGGTCCAGCTTGACGATGGTCTCCGTGCGCACGCCGGGGAAGGTGCCGTCCGGGTCGCCGCCCTCGTTGTAGAAGTCGATCACGTCCTCCAGCGTCTTCTCCGCGCCGGTGTGCATGTACGGCGCGCTCAGCGCCACGTTGCGCAGCGTGGGCGTGCGGAACGCGCCCTCCACCTCCGTGGGCTTCGTCTGCGCCTGCGCCTTCAGCGTGGACAGCCGCGCGGCGTCGATGCCCGACGGCGCGTCGCTGTAGGGGCCCGCGGCGTTGAACTGCCAGGACATCAGCGCGTCCACCGCGTCCGCCTGCCCGCGCCGCCCCGCGCCCGTGTCCTTCAGCCCCAGGTTGTGGAACTTGTCGTCCGACAGCGAGCGGCCCTTGTGGCACACCACGCACTGGCCCTTGCGCACGAACGTCTTCAGGCCCAGGTACGCCGGGTCCTTCTCCTGCGTGCCCGCCTCCACCGCCTGCAGGAAGCGCCGCACGTCCGCGTCGAAGGGCGCGTCGGTGCGGTTGAGCGTGCGCTGGTACGCCGCCAGCACCTTGCCCACGTTCGCCATCAGCCGGTCCGGGTCCGACTCGTCCGCGGGCGCCTTGCCGAACAGCTGCGTGTACGCCGCCGTGTACGTGGGCTCCCCGGCCAGCCGCGCGCGCACCACCGTCGCGTCCGAGTCCATCTCGATGGGGTTCGTCAGCGGCAGCACCGCCTGCGACCAGAGCCGGTCCGCCCGCCCGTCCCACATGAACCAGCGGCTGTAGCCCACGTTCAACAGGCTGGGCGGGTTGCGCTCGGACTGGTGGCCTCCGCAGCCCTCCGCCGTCGCCGTCTCCACCGTGTAGGACTCACCCGCGTGGCAGCTCTTGCAGGACACCGTCCCGCAGCGCGAAAGCCCCGGGTCCTCGAACAGCCGCTGGCCCAGCACCGCCGCGTCCGCGTTGTCCGCCCACTTGTTGGTGGGGTCTGCCTCCGGCTTCACGCTCTGCGTGTGCAGGGCGCTCAGCTGGTCCAGCTCATCTTCGGTCGGAAAGGGAACTTCGGATTCGCAACCCGTCCCCAGCAGGGCCAGGGCGAGCACGGCGGTACGCGGACGGAGACCAGTCATGGGCCGGAGCAGCTTCGCGCCCTTGTGTTCAGCAATCAATGGTTCCTGTCCCCCCGCCGGGCATGCGGCCATCCACGCACGAAGGCCGGGGACCCAACTCGGGTGCGCCCGGCCTTCACGGCGTGAAGCACTTCAACAGGACTTCGGGAGCGCTACTCGCAGGCCAGCTTGAAGCTGACGACCGGCGCCGCGAACTTGGCGATCTTCATCTTCGAGGGGCCCGGGGTGACCGTGGGCGCCGCGCCGCTGGCGCACTTGAGGCCCGCGTCCAGCACCAGCTCCACGTTCAGCTCCTGGTCCTCCGGCAGCGCGCTGACGTTGTAGCTGCAGCGGTTGTTGCGGCTCTGCTTCACCTCGCCCCGGCCCAGGGCCACGGCGTCACCCTCCGTCACCTTCACCCCGACCAACGTGCACGGATCACCCTGCAGGCCGCTCGCGGGGTACGCGATGCTGCCCGTGACCGTGGCGTTGCCCGCACGACCCGCGGCCGCCGCGCCGCTCGAAGAGGCGCAACCCGTGGCGGCAACGACGAGGGCGGCAACAGCAATTCGCAACATGGATATCCTCAATTCAAGAATGGAATGGTTTTCGCGCCGGGTTGGCCGCCCTTCCGGCAGCCATTGGCGCGCGCCACGTACAATCCCTGCGCGCTTTCATTCCACGCAGCAGCGCATTCTCGATTTCATCACGCGGAGCATTTTTCGTTCTCCAACAGCCACGCTCCGCGTCCGTGATGCGCTGCTTACGTCTCCCATGAATTGAGAACCGAGGACGCGTCACTGCAGCAGCTGCAGGGCGTCTTTCGCGCGCACCAGTCCGTGGCCGAAGACGGGGTCCCGGCCCCCGGTGCCCAGGTCCTTCGCGGAGGCCTCCAGGGCGTCGCGCACCTGCTGCGGCGTGAGCTCTGGATGGGCGCTCCAGAGCAGCGCGGCCACGCCGCTCACGTAGGGCGCGGACATGGAGGTGCCGGAGACGTGGGTGTAGTCCACGGGCACCAGGGACAGCCGCGCGTCCGCGCCCAGCCGCTCGCGCAGCATGGTGCTGGCGGCCTGGTTGACGCTGACGGCGGGGGCCCAGCGGCCGATGCGGGGCAGGGAGAGGATGTCCACCGCGCCGCCCGCGGGAGCGTCGTCGGAGCCGAAAACGACGGCGCGCGCGCCCTGCATCATCACGTTGGCCATGGCCTCGGACACGGGCACCGCGCCCGGCCGCACGTAGGCGACGAAGCCGTCACAGGAGGCCTCGAAGCACGAGGCCAGTGAATCCCCCAGGCCGCAGTCCACCAGCCGCCCCGCGGTGTCGCCCGTGGGCGAGTACAGGAGCGAGCGCGACATGGGGGACGTGTCGTCCAGGGACATCTCCGCGAAGGCGCCCAGCCCCCGGGGGAAGGTGGACAGCACGTCCACGCCAGGCGCCACCAGCGCGAGCTCCGTGCCCACGTTGGAGAAGCTCGCGCGCCGCTCGTTCGCGTCCACCGCGCCCACCGCGAGCACGGACGGGTCGGACGCGGGGTACAGCACCGGGCCGCCCTGGTTGCCCGCGGCCGCCACCACCAGCAGGCCGTGGTCCTTCAGCGCGCGGAACGCCTCCACCGTGCTGCGGGTGGGGTTGCCGCCGCCCAGCGACAGCGACACCACGCGCGCGCCCTGGGACTCGCACCACTCCATGGCGGAGAGGACAACGCTCATCTGCGTCTGCCCGGACAGGTCCAGCACGCGGGCGATGAGCAGCGACGCGTTGGGCGCCACGCCCACCATGCCGCCCGGCGTGCCCCGGGGGCCGGTGTCGCCGCCGTGGCCCACGCGCGCCGCGATGATGCCCGCCACGTGCGTGCCGTGGCCCTGGCCCCACTGGCCCTGGGCGCCGCGGTCATTGGCGTCCTCGTCTTCATCCACGAAGTCGTGGTTGGCCGCCACCGCGCCCTGGAACTCCGGGTGGTCCATGTCCAGCCCGCTGTCGATGACGCACACCCGCACGCCCTCGCCCGTGGGCGCGCCCACGTCCAGCACGCCGTCCCGGTCCGCGTCCCACACGTCCGGGGCCTGCACCAGGCGCAGGCCCTCGGTGTACTCGTCCTCCGGAATGGGCGTGACGGCCGTCACCTGGCGCGGCAGCGGCGCGAGCAGTCCGGGCGTCAGGCCCTGGGCGGCCCAGATCTGGTCCGCCTCGATGCTCTCCACCATGGGGCTGCGCTCCAGCAGGAGCCGCTCCTCGGGCGTCACGCGCGCGGCCACCGCGGGGATGTTGCGGTAGACGGCGCCCACCTTCGCGCCGGTGCTCGCGGTGAAGCTGGCGCCCGACGCCGTGACGCTGGACGCCTGTGTGCGGTCTCCCCGGCGGAAGCGGATGATGACCGGCTCGCGCCCGTCCTCCTGCACCCGGGAGGGCAGGTGTCCATCCAGCCCCTGACGGACCGTCATCCCTCCCGCGACGACGCCCGGACACACCTGTCCCTGCGCGGAGGTGCGTGGGGACGACTCCGGCGCACACGCGGCCAGCGCCAGCAATCCGACGAATGCCCAATGCCTCATGATGCGACTCCTTCCAAGCAGGACGCCCCTCCTGAGGGCGGTCCCCCTACATGGCGGAGGACCGGGAGGAGCCCGCCCCCCTCACAGAGGAAGGAAGCGGCGTGCTGCGATGAGGGAACGCATCCCCGCGCGGACTCGCATCGTCCCCAGGCCCCAGGTGCAGGCTGGACGTGCGCGGGTGCACAACGGACCTGTTGTCCGTCGGAACACAGGCTCGGGAATTCCGTCGACCCCGGGACTTTCTCTTTTTCGCGCCAGGGGTGTCCGAAGGCTGGCATGGAGGGGTGGCGCGAGGTGCGCGGCTTGATTCCATGGGGGAGTCCATGCTGCGCTCCGGAGCCGAAGCCATGAGCACCGCACCCACAGAGTCCCCCCGTTTCTTCGGGCGCTACGAGCTCGTCCACCTCCTGGGCCAGGGCGGCATGGGAGAGGTGTACCTGGCGAAGCTGTCCGGGGCGGCGGGCTTCGAAAAGCCCTGCATCGTGAAGACCATCCTGCCGGGGCTGGTGAAGGACCGGCAGTTCCTGGACCGGTTCCACCACGAGGCCAAGGTGCTGGTGCACCTGGTCCACTCCTCCATCGCCCAGGTGTACGACATGGGCGAGGCGGACGGCACCTACTACATGGCCCTGGAGTACGTGGCGGGCGTGGACCTGGGCTACCTCTTGGAGCAGGCCCGGGTGCAGGGGCGGGCGGTGCCGGCGCCGGTGGCGCTCTACATCGGCCAGCGCATGGCGGAGGGGCTGGGGTACGCGCACCGCAAGACGGGCACGGACGGCGAGCCCCTGGGCATCGTCCACCGCGACGTGTCCCCGCACAACGTGATGGTGTCGTACGAGGGCGAGGTGAAGGTCATCGACTTCGGCCTCGCGAAGTCCACCGCGCGCAGCAAGTACACGCTGCCGTCCACGGTGATGGGGAAGCTGGGCTACATGTCCCCGGAGCAGGTCCGCGCCGAGCCGCTGGACCACCGCAGCGACATCTACTCCTGCGCGGTGGTGGTGTGGGAGATGCTGGCGGGCCGTGGGCTGGTTCCTCACGGCACCGTGGGCGAGATGATGGCGGCGATGTCGCACCCGGTGGTGCCTCCGCTGACGGACTTCCGTCCGGACGTGGAGCCGTCGCTGGAGGCGGTGCTGTGCCGCGCGCTGGCGCCGTCGCCGGCGGACCGGTACTCGCGGGCGGATGAGTTCGCGCGGGCGCTCAACGCGGAGCTGCTGCGCTCGGGGAATCCCCTTGGCGCGGAGGAGGTGGGCGAGTTCGTCCGCGCGCTCTGCCCGGAGGCGTTCGCGGAGCAGCGCAAGCTGACGTCCAGCGTGCACGGGGAGCGGCGCACGCCGTCGCCCGCGCCCCGGAGCGGTTCGGGCACGGGGCTGTACGGCGGCTCCGGGAGCGGACCGACTCCGGACGCGGCGGCCGTCCAGGCCACGGAGGAGCCCGCGGGGAACAGGCCCAACACCGGGCGCATCGACGTGGATGGGCCGGCGCTCGGGCCGGGGGGCACGTTCGTGTCCCATCCCTCGGGAGCCGGTGGCGTGGCGCCGAGCACGCCGGGCTCCGGTGGCGTGGCCGTGCCCGCGCCGGGCTCTGGCGGTGTGGCGCGGAGCACGTCGGGGTCCGGTGGCGTGGCGCGGAGCACCGACGAGGTGGACGCGGCCGCGCTGGGCGCCACGGCGGTGCACCTGTCGCCCGCGCCGCCCAAGGGCGCCGTGGTGGCGGGCACGTCCGGACCGCTGCCGGCGCAGCCCGAGCCCCGCAGGCCGGTGGCGCGGATCGCCGTGGCGGCGCTGCTGCTGGTGGGCGCCTCCGTGGGCATCACCGCCTACGTGCTGCGCCCGAACACGGCCGAGCAGCCCGTGGTACCCCAGACGCTCCCTCCGTCCGAGCCGGTGGTGGCCGCCGCGCCCCCGAAGGTGGAGGAGCCGCCTCCCGCGGTGACGCCGACCGAGGAGCCCGCGCCTGAAGCGGTGGTGGACGCGGGCATGGTGGCGGGGGAACCGGAAGTGAAGCCCGAGCCGGTGGCGAAGCCTTCACCCGCGTCGAAGCCCGTCCCCGGGACGAAGCGGCCCGCGACGCCTCAGGTCGAGATGGTGCCCGCGAGGCTGCCCGCGGTAGAGATTGGTGCGACCGGCGGCGGTCAGCGCGTGGTGAACGTCACGGTGCCCTCGGGCATCAACGCGGGCACGGTGTTCACTGTGGTGGGGCCCATCCAGAGGGGGACCCGCAAGCGTCCGGTGCTGGGGACAGCGACCGTGGTGACCATCAACCCGAACCGCAATCGCATGACCCTGCGGCTGGACGCGGATGCGGAAGCGGCGAAGGAGCCGCGCTTCCTGCTGATGACCGCTCGCCCCTCGGGGCCGGCGCTGCCCACGCCCGTGGCCGAGTCTCCGCAGGCCGCGCCGCCCGCGCCCGAGCCGAAGCCCGTGGAGCGCTCACGCCTCCTGGGACAGGCGGAGATCGATGGCATCCTGGGGAGCAGCCTCAACAGCACCCTCTATGTGATCAGCTCCGACACCCGGACCTGGCACAACTGCGCCATCGTCCTGAACGGACGGAAGGAAGCGCGGATGGCGCGGTTGGAGCCCTACCAGACGCACAAGGTCCCGGTGGAGGTGCCCAAATACTTCAGGGTGAACAACAAAGCGCCTCCGGTGGGAGAGAAGGCCGTGTGGGTGAGCTGCGACGAGGGCGAGGACACCTTCGCGCTGCGCAAGCGCTGAAGCGCGAGGACGCGGGCCCTCTCGGGCTCGCGTGACGCCTCAGGGCCTCAGCCGCGTGGCGGCCACGGGGCACTCGTTGCGCAGGAACTCCGTGACCTCCGTGTCGCCGCCGTTCGCGTTGCGCACCGCGCGGGACAGGGACGCGCGGCACTGCCAGGTGACCTCGCGCGTGCCGTGGCAGCAGTGCCACCCGGTCAGCGTGCGGTCCAGGTACTGGAGCATCTCCTGACGCGTGGGCGTGACGATGCTCCACACCGCGCCCGCCAGCAGCACCAGCCCCACGAGCGGCAGCGGCAGGCTCCGCGCCCAGCCCCGGAGGCCGCCCGGAATCACGGCCGCGTGCACGCCCAGCTGCGCATCCAGCGGCCGGCGTTGCAGCACCACCTGGAGCAGCAGCTCCACCGGCGCGGTGAGCGCGCGCAGCAGCCCCGCGCCCAGGCCCGGCACCTTTCCTTCCGCCCGCTCCAGCTTGAGTCCCAGGGCGTGGCGGCCCGGGGTGAGCCCCGTCAGTCCGCCCACGCAGGACAGCACCACCCAGGCGGCCCCCATGGCGAACCCCAGCAGCGCCGGCGTGGACACCCACTCCGCCGCGCGCACCGCCCCCCACCCCACGAGCGCCGCGCCCGTGAGGTCCAATGCATCCGCCACCCAGAGCCGGTTCTGGAACCGGGCCTCGGTGGGCGGAGTGTCCATGGAGAACAACGTCCCTTCGCTCATCAGCCTCTCTCGTGTACGAGCGGGGCGCGAGCATAGGCGGCCCGCCTCGCACAGGCGCGCTTCAAAACGCCGGGGCTGGTACTACAGATCCAGCACCAGCCGCTTGGACCGGGCGCGCGACACGCAGACCAGCATTCGCGCATTTCCCGCGGGCTCTTGCTGGAAGAACGTGTCACGGTGGTCCGGAGTGCCCTCGCACACGCGGGTGACGCAGGTGCCGCAGGAGCCCGCCTCGCAGTCGCTCTCCACCTTCACGCCGTGGGTGCGCAGCACGTTGAGCACGGTCTTGCCGGCCGGCACGCGCAGCACCTGGCCGGTGCTCTTGAGCGACACCTCGAAGTCCTCTTCGGGCGTCGCGTGGGTGGCGGACGTGCCCTCCGCGGTGAAGGCCTCGAAGTGCACCTTCTCCCAGGGCCACTTGTGCAGCGTGGCCGCCTCGCGCACGGCCTTCATCAGGCCCGCCGGGCCGCAGCAGTACAGCCGGGTGCCCGGGCCGCGCGTCGCGAGCAGCGACCGCACGTCCAGCCCCTTCGAAGGGTCACCCCCGTCATGGTGCACGTGCACGCGGCCCGCGAAGGACGGCGTGGACAACAGCTCCCGGAAGGCGGTGCGGTCCGCGTCGCGCGTGCAGTAGTGCAGCACCCACTCCGCGCCGGTGCGCTCCAGCAGGCGCGCCATGGCCAGCAGCGGCGTGATGCCGATGCCGCCCGCGATGAGCACGTAGCTGCGCCCGTACAGGAGGGGGAAATCGTTGAGGGGCTCGCTCACGGTGAGCACGTCGCCCTCGTGGACGTTCTCGTGCATCGCCTTGGAGCCGCCGCGGCCGTTGGCGTCGCGCTGCACGGCGATGACGTAGCGGTGCGTCTCGCTCGGGTCGTTGCAGAGCGAGTACTGGCGCATGCCGTCGAGGCCCGGCACCTGCACGTCCAGGTGGGCGCCGGCTTCGAACTCGGGCAGGGCGCTGCCGTCCTGGGAGACCAGCTCGTAGGACTGGATGCCTTCCGCTTCACGGGTGATGCGCGCCACCCGGAGGCGCAGCGTGTTCGTCGTCACGGTATTGCCCCTGTTCCCTTGCCCGCCGCCCGCGCGAGACCGACTCTGGCCGCGCACGGTGTGCACTCCCGGGCCGCCCGGGGAGTGGGGCCGGGTGCGGTTTTCCGACCGATACCGGACAGAAGGCGCCTGCCGCCCGGCTGCCCTCCGTCCGAACGCGGGAGCCAGGGCGGCGGGGGTGGGCACGGCCGGGAATCCATCCCCACCCTTCACCCCGTGCCGCGCTGCGCCAGGGCCTGCCTGGGCCCGAGCGGCTTTGCGATGGGGGAGGCGCGGCCCCCCGATTCGATGGAAGGGAGACGGCCCATGGATGCCATCACGTTGCTGAAGGCGGACCACAAGACGGTGGAGCAGCTGTTCCGCAAGTTCGAGAAGGCGGGCGACCACGCGCTGGCGCACAAGCGCAAGCTGGTGGACGAGATGGTGCGCGAGCTGTCCATCCACGCCGCCATCGAGGAGCAGGTCTTCTACCCGGCGGTGCGCGCGCGTTCGGAGGACCTGTCGCCGGACGTGCTGCGGGCGCTGGAGGAGCACCACGTGGTGAAGTGGGTGCTGTCGGAGCTGGACACACTGCCGCCGGAGTCCGAGCGCTTCGACGCGAAGGTGCACGTGTTGATGGAGAACGTGCGCGCGCACGTCACGGAGGAGGAGCAGTACCTCTTCCCGGAGGTGAAGAAGGCCTTCAAGCCGCAGGAGCTGCGGCAGGTGGGCGAGGCGCTGGAGCTGGCGAAGAAGGGCGCGCCCACGCACCCGCACCCGGCCGCGCCGGACACCCCGCCGGGCAACCTGCTGACGGGCGCGGTGGCGGCGGTGATGGACATGGGCCGGGACGCGCTGCGCGTCGCGCGCCGCAAGGCCGTCACGCAGGTGCGCAAGTCCGCGCCGCGTCCCTTGCGCAAGCCGTTGGAGTCCATGATGTCGCTGGACCAGGCAGGCGATTCGCTGCACTGAGCGAGCGTCCGGCGCAGGACGCCTCGGGTCCGGTGAATGTCCGCCGGGGCTGGGGCGTCCGAAGGGGCATGAGAGGCTTTCGCGCCAGGAAGCGCGAAGGTACTCCCGCCTTGGGAAGGAGGCGCCATGTCCGCTGTTCGCAGGATGTTGACGACGCTGGTGGTGCTCGCGGGCTTCACGGCCGCGGCGCAGACGCAGGGCCCGGCCGGTTCACCGCAGCCCCGTCCGCCGGTGGATCCGCAGGTGCGCACGCTGCGCGTGGAGGGCACCGGCGAGGTGAAGGCGCAGCCGGACGAGGCCTTCATCGACGTGGCGGTGGAGACGTCCGCGCAGACCGCGAAGGCGGCGGGCGAGGAGAACGCGAAGCGGATGGAGAAGGTGCTCGCGGCGCTCACCGGTGCGGGCATCGCGAAGCGGGACCTGCAGACGCGCAACTACAACGTCTATCCGGAGTACACGCCGTCACCGCCGCAGGGCGGTGAGCCGAAGCTCAAGGGCTACCGGGTGAGCAACCTGGTGAGTGTCCACGTGACGGACCTGTCCAAGGTGGGGAGCCTGTTGGACAAGGCGCTGGCGGCGGGAGCGAACCGGGTGGACTCGGTGCGTTTCGGGCTGAGCCGCCAGGACGCGGTGCAGGGCGAAGCGCTGCGGCAGGCGGTGGCGCGAGCGCGCAAGTCCGCGGAGGTGCTGGCCGCGTCGCTCAACGTGAAGCTGGGAGCGGTGCTGGACGCGAGCACGGTGACGGAGGCCCCGCGCCTGTACCCGGCCACCTTCGCCATGGACATGGCGGAGTCGCGAGCCGCGCCCACCACGCCCATCCAGCCGGAGGAGCAGACGGTGCAGGCGAAGGTGACGCTCATCTTCGCCATCCAGTAGCTACTGCCATCCCAAGGCCAGCAATCTCAACGGCTTGCCGGGGTGCCGCGTTGTCGGGGGATCGTCATGTGCCCCCAATGTGCCCCTCTGGCGCGTTCAGGCCAGAGCGGCGCGATTCTGCGAAGCGGGCGCGTCGAGCTGCTGGACGGCGCGCTCCTTCGTTTCTGGGGAGAGGTGGGCGTACCGCATCGTCATTTCGATGGTGGCGTGGCCCATCAGCTCCTGGATGACCTTGAGCGGCACACCGCGCATGGCGAGGTGGCTGCCGTAGGTGTGGCGCAGGTCGTGCCAACCGATGCGCCCCTGTTCACGGGTGATGCTCGCCCGAATCAGGCTGCGCTCCAGCGGTCGCCGCATCAGGCCATCGGTGAGTGGCTGACCGTCCTCCTGACAGAACACGTAGGCCCCGCGCAGGTGCCGGTGTTCCTTGAGGGCATCGACCACGGACGCGCGTAGATCCACTCCGCGCTCGTGGACCGAAAGCGGAGGTTCCGGGCCTGGGGTTCCTTCCGGTTTGGTAGGTTCGCGGGCGGAGGCCGTCCCGCTTGCCCTTCTCCTTCTCCGCGTTGAACCTGCCCCTGTTGCTCGGGGGACTGCTTCTCTTCACGGCGGCCCAGGCTCAGCCGGCATCCTCTGTCCGCGAGCGCAGGGACAGGCGGGTTGTGCTCCCACGTCCTGGTGAGCCCGTCCTGGAGGTTCCGGTCGCGGCGGGCATCCTGACGACCCTCGTTCTCGATTCGGCGCTGGATCGGAACTCCGTGGAGTTGGAAGGCCGCACTCGCTTCAAGCTCGTGGACGTGGGCGAGCGCGCCATCAACCTGGAGCCGGTGATGGAGCTGGGCGCGGGTGAGCATCTGATGCTCCGCGTGCGCTTCGCGGATGGAGCCTTCCCCGAGCATGCGGTCTTTGCTCTCGTGTCTCACCCAGCCGTGGTGGACACCCGCGTGGAAGTATCCCGTCGTCCACTGGCCCCCGAGGCGCTTCAGGCGGAGCTGTCCGAGGTGCGCGCTCAGCTCAAGGCGAAGGAGGCCGAGCTTGCCGCACTCCGCGCACGCGGCGATGCGAGCAGCCCTGCGGCTCTCGCTCTGGCGGGGCTTCTCGACGTGGGCGGGGTATCGGCCAGGAGGGTTGACCTTCAGCCCAAGAAGGAGATGCAGTCGTCACTGCGTGTCGTGGACGGCTTCAGCCTTCGCGCGTCTGCCTGGGGAATGGTGTCCGTGGAGGTGAAGAACTACGGAAAGACACCTTGGACGCCCACGGAAGCGCGCCTCAGCAGCTCAACGGGTGGTGTGACGGTACAGGTGCTCGGCGTTCACATGAAGCAGCCGCGGATTGGGCCCGGAGAGGTTGGCACCGTCGTGGTGGAGATGGAGAAGCCTGCCTGGGATGAGGGTACGTTGTTCCGCTTGGAATTGGTGGATGCCACGGGCGCGCGTCCTCTTCACATTCCGTCTGTCGCGCAATAGAGGTCGGCCATGCTGACGGTCATCCACCATCCCGCGCAGCTCCCGCCCGGGTACATGATTCACGGCTGGCGCGTGGTGAAGCTGCTGGGCGCGGGCACCTATGG
Source organism: Corallococcus sp. CA054B (assembly GCF_003611625.1). Lineage (NCBI taxonomy): Bacteria > Pseudomonadati > Myxococcota > Myxococcia > Myxococcales > Myxococcaceae > Corallococcus > Corallococcus sp. CA054B. The sequence goes on along the minus strand of NZ_RAVY01000009.1, from coordinate 68,413 downwards.
TGCCGTCTACCGCGTGGAGATGAACGGCCACCACTTCGCGATGAAGATCGCGATGCACCGGCCGGGGAGCGGCGATGCGGAGCAGGCGGACGCACGGCTGAAGCGTGAGCTGGGCTGCCTCGTTCACCTGACGCACCCGAACATCGTCGGGGTGCACGGCCATGGCCGCTTCCCCGACTTTCGCACCGGGTGGCTTTACGTCGTCTTGGACTTCATAGAGGGCCACACCTTGGCCGAGTGGGTGGAGCGGATGCACCCCACGGCCCAGGAGGTGGTCCGCGTCTTCGAGAAGCTCGCGGGCGCCATGGACTACATGCACGGGCGCGGCGTCTTCCACCGTGACTTGAAGCTCGCCAACATCATGGTGCGCGCCAGGGACGGCGAGCCGGCCATCCTCGACTTCAGCGCGGGCGACTACACGCACGCCGAGGACTTGACGGATGCGCCCCTGCCGCCCGGCACCCGCCGCTATCGCTCGCCCGAGGCTGCGCGCTTCTTCAAGGAGCATGGTGACGAGCGGGGCGCGCGCTACGAGTTCAAGGTGACGGATGACGTCTACGCGCTGGGCGTCTGCCTCTATGACGTGCTGACGACGGCGGAGCCCGCGAGCGGTTCCCCGAAGGCGGCCGTGGAGGGACGCTGGGTGCCCAGGTCCGCCCGGGAGTTGAACGCACGGGTGCCGGCGGGACTCAGTGACGTGGCGATGCGCTTCATCGCGCGCGCCCCCGAGCAGCGCCCCCCCACGGCGGAGGTGATGCGCCGCGAGCTGGCAGCCCTCGCGGGAGAGGCGGGGCCGGAGTGGACCGTGCCCGTCCATGTCCCTTCGCTGCGGCCACCGGCTGCTCCCGCCTCCAACACGGATGAGGAGACGCCCCCCGCCCGTCGTGTGCGGCGGGCCCGCGTCGTGGACGCCGGAGTGGCGCTCCTCGTCGTGGCGGCCGTGGCGGGGGCCTTCCTGTGGCTGCGTCCCGCGTCGCATCCTGTCTCAAGTGAGCAGGTGGCGCGTCCGGCCGCGCCCACTTCGCCCGGAGACGCGGGAGTCGCCTCCGTCATTCCAGCGCCCCTGTCCCTCCAGGATGCGGGCCCCTCACCTGACGCGGGCGACGTGCTGGCCGCGTCGTCCCCTGGGGTAGCTTTGCCCCCTCTTGCTCCTGTCCGGAAGGAAAGCTCCGCCGTGAAGCGTGCTCCCCCCATCGTCGCAAGCCCGTCCAAGAAGGACTCCACCACCAGCTCCAAGGCGGAGTTCCTCGCGAAGTGTGCCGCGGCGAGCGCCGCCGTCGCCTTGCAACTCGGCTGCCCCAGCAGCTCCCAGGTGCGTCCTGCATCAGGGGCGTGCCCCGAGGAAGCGCGCAACGCCATGTTCCGAGGAACTGGAAATGGAGGGCTCGATCTGAGGCGGAACCAATCTTCCGTGCTGGTCACCATCGACAGGAGCCAGCCGGGCGACCCTGGTGATGAGGGGGTGTATAGGGATGGCTCTGTGACAGGCGTTGTCTTCAAGGGCAATCACACCATCCCCAAGGGAACGGTGTTCTCCGGCCGGTTGTGGACGGGAGACGGGACGTTCATTCAGGCCCGCTACACCGAAGCGCACCTCCCGGACGGACGCACGCTGCCGGTGTGCTTTGCCATTGGGAAGGACGGTCCCCTGGAGGTTTATGAGGGCTCCAAGCCGGGGGCAGTTCTCAGTTCTCGTGTCCTGGTGGCGTATGCCGTGGACCGCTGGCCCTGAGTCCGGAACGTAAAGACTCATTGCGTTTCCGTCGCTGCGCGGCCCCATTTCGGGGATAGCAGGGAAATTCGAAATAGATGACCCGTGGCGTCGTTCACGCGAGGAGGCAGCCGGAGGTAGCTTTCCGTCTGCCTTTGCGCGGTTCCCTCGCGCGGGCATTCAGGAGCCCCCTTCATGTCCAGTGGTGCTGACTCCCGGCTTGCCGGGGGCACGGTCCTCTTTTCCCACGCGGGGACCGCCTACGAGTTCTTCCAGGAACTGGGCATTGGCCGCAATGGCGAGCGAGTCCTCTTCGCCCGGCCCCGGACACCCTCCGGCTACAGGGGGAAAGTCCTCGTGAAGTGCGTGCCCCTGCCGGAAGGGGCCGTGCCGGAGAAGTTCCAGCGTGCGCGTGCGCGGCTGGAAGAGGAGGTGCGGCTGGCGCAATTCCTCCAGCACCCCAACATTGCCCGCGTCCATGGCCTCTTCGAGATGAAGTTCGGAGAGGCACGGGGCCTGGGCGCCGTCATGGAGTGCGTGGAAGGCTTCAGCCTGGATACCCTCCTCACCATCGCCCAGCTGCGTGGGCGCTACTTCTCCGAGGCCTTCGTCCTCTACATAGGCGCGGAGGTGGCGGCGGCCCTCGCGCATGCGCACACCCGCACGGACGACGCAGGCAACTCGCTGGGCATCGTCAACCGTGACATCAACCCCGGCTGCATCCGCCTGCGGCCCAGCGGGGGCGTGGTGCTGACGGACTTCGGCGTCGCTTGCTCCAGGCTGCAAGGGCGCCTCGCCACGACGCTGCCGCGCCCTCCAGGGGAAGTCATCTACGCTTCACCCGAGGCGCTGGTGGGGGCGGTGACGGATGCAAGAAGCGACCTCTTCTCCCTGGGGCTGGTGCTGTTGGAGTTCGCCACCGGGCGACACCTCTACTACCCGGGGAATCTCAAGGTGGAGGACGAGTCTCCTCGGCTCTCGCGGGAGCAGAACCAACGTGTGCTCGCGGCACTGGCAACGACGATGGACATGCACCTGCCGCCCTTCGTGGAGGACGCCGTCCAGCGCGCCATGCTGTTCAGCGGGAAGGACGTGAAGGAGGCCGCGTTCGGGCTGTCCACCTCGCTGCGCTCCGTCTTCCTCCGGCTGCTGTGCCGGGAGCCGGCGTCTCGCTACCCGACAGCGGCAGCGCTGGAGCTGGAGTTGCGCGGGCAGCTCGCGCGGCTGGGGCCGTACAGCGCCGCGGATGCGGTGAAGGAGGTGGAGACAGCCCTCTTTGAAGGCGGTGAGGCCATGGAGGAGCTGAGTCTGCTGGAGGACGAGGGGGGCATCGTCCCGGCCTTTCCGCCGCGGAGTCAGGACGCCATCCGCACGGAGCCGCACCCGCTGCGCAGCGCGGACGAGACGACGACAGAGCCGGGACCGGGCGCCTTGCGTCTGTCACGGCATTAACAGTCGCCGGCTCGACGCAGCCGACCTTCACCCCTGGGCAGTGGTGCGTGGCCTGCGGGTGCCGGGCTGAATGTCAGACGTGTGTCCTTTGCTCTCCTTGGGAGGTGTCACTCCCAGGGGGCGTGGATGCGAATGACGCGAAGTGGGGCTGTCTGGCTGTGGCTGCTGTTGCCGGTGGCCGCATGGGCCGAGGACGTCCCGGAGGCGCCGCCCGTGGAGGAGGAACGGCGCCCACGGGACGAGGCCTGGCGCAAGCTGCTGCGCGTGGAGGCGACGTCGTTGTCCCTCCTGCCGCGCGCGAGCGTCGGCACGGACGAGGGCTTCCTCCAGGTGGAGCCCACGCTGGTCTTCGAGCGAGGCGAGGACTTCGGCCTCAACCTGGGCACGCCCGTGCGATTGCGCCTCTGGGGTGGTGGAGGGGATGCGGGCTTCGTGCGGAGGGAGGACTGGGACAGCGTCTCGGACTTCGGGCAGGTGGTTCGCGCCCTCAAGCTGGGCTCGGACAACGCACCCGTGGGCGTCTGGTTCGGCGCGCTGGAGGGCTACAGCCTGCTGTCCGCGCACCTCGTGCGGCGCTACGGCGGGCGACTCAACCCTGACTACCACCCGGCGGGCGGCTTCCTCACCGGCACCCTGGGGCCCCTCTACACGGAGGCCTTCGTCTCGGACGTGCTGGGCGCGCGCCTCATGGGGGCGGAGTTCTCCCTGGACATTGAGCACGTCTTCTTCGGCCCGCCCCGCGAGAAAGCGCGCTACACGCTGGCGCTGTCGGCGGTGCATGACTGGGGCCGTGCCGGAGGCCGGACGCCCTCGGTGACGCTGGCCCACCTGGACGCCATGGCCGTGGTGGTGGTGCGGCCCACCTACGAGGTGAACGTCCAGGCGGGCTGGGGTGGCCGGCCCGGTGACGGCGGTGCCTGGGGCGCGGTGGTGGGCGCGGGCGTGGACGCGAGGACGCCCACGTTGCGATTGCTGCTGCGTCTGGAGGGGCGTCGGCAGCACGGCGGCTTCCGTCAGGGCTTCTTCGGCCCGGACTACGAACTGGCGCGCTTCAAGGCTGCGGGGCCGGAAGGCGTGGCGCTGGCGGAGGCGTCCTTCCCGGACGGGTACTCAGCCTATGGCGAGGCGGAGGTGGGCTGGGACGCGGTCCGCTACTGGGGCGTCCACAAGCACCTGAAGCTGTCGCTGGCGGTGGAGGCCTTCAGCTGGGGACGCTTCGACGTGGACGGTCGCGTGGCGGTGCAGCTCTTTGACCGCTCCGTGGAAGTCGCCTTGAAGGGGCTCGCGGTGGGGGCGGGACAGCCTGGAGCGCGCTACCTGGGCGGAGCGGAGCTGCGCTGGCGTTTGTTGGGCGGGAAGCTCTACGCCATGGGCACGGCGGGCACGCTGCTGTTCCCCGAGGGCGTAGGCACGCTGCGGCCGGGTGCCTTCGCCTCGCTGGGCCTGGGGGTGGACAATGCGCGTTGACGCCCTGCTGCTGGCCCTCGCCATGCTGGCGACGGGGTGCGTTTCGGTGTCACCCACGCCTCGTCGAGGCTTGAGCCTGAGCTACACGCAGCCCCCAGCCCCCGCATCAGAGTGGTCACAGTCGCCGCGCGAGGAGGTGCCCACCACTCGGACCTCTCCGCGAGCCTCCCTTGCGACTTCAGGGGAGCGGATGGCGCGCCACCGGCAGCTTCGGGAGGACACGTCGGGCGAGGACTCGCGAGCAATGGCTGGGGCCGTGGGCGGCAGCCTCGCTCATCCTGACGCGAGGGAAGACGCCTGGGAGAAGCTCCTGACGGACGCGGGGCTGGATGCGCGGGACGAACGCCCCGTAGGAGGCGTGCTGACGCCCACGCAAGCCGCGCGTCTGATGGATGTGTTGTTGGGCAAGCCCGTCACGTTGAGCACCTTCCCGCCTCGGATGGCCGCGGGCTTCATCCTGCGCGAGGTGATGGAGGGAGGTGAAGTCGCGCGGCAGGAACTGCTGCGGCGGGTGGAGCGCTTCTCCCGGGAGCAGATCGCGGTGCTGCGCCCGGACGGCTATCTGGCGTGGGCCCTCACCGGGCGCACGCAACAGAAGGTGGCGCCAGTCGAGTGGCAGGACGGCGCCTTCCGTGCGCATGGCTTCGAACTGGGCCGCTTCTACAGCGGCAAGGGCGGTGTCTTCCGCGCCGTGGACGCGCAGCTCCAGGCCTCGGATTGGCGTCCCCTGGCCGAGGTGTACGACGACGCGGACGTCATCAGCCGCACCCTCGATGGAGCGGAAGACGCGTTCGTGGAGCTGTACCACGCGCTGGGCCAGTTGCTGACGCGTCCCGTGGACAGCATCGCGGGGCTAAGCAACCTGCCAGCAGGCGTGGCGGCGCTCATCGCGGCCGCACCCATGTACTGGGAGCGCTTCCAGTCCATGACCCGTGGCGAGCAGATCCGAGAGGTGTCGAGGCTGACGACGGGCCTGCTCATCACAGGGGGCGCCGCGTCGGCCACGACACGGACGCTGAAAGGGATGTCTCTGGGCGCGGAGGTCTCGGTGCCGGTGCTGTCGCTGTCGGCGGAGGGCGCGCTGGTGTTGGAGCGCGTCGCGGCGCCAGCAGGTCGCGCGGCGGCGGTGTTGAGCGGCGGACCTGGGGCAGCCATCATTCTCCAGCGAGTCGATGACGAAGCGGGCTCGGGTGGTAGTGATTCACATGGAACCGCTCCGTCGAGCGGGCCTAAGGGCTATTCGTCTTTCAAGTCCTTCAAACGGGCTATGGGACCCGCTGGTGAGGGAAAGGAGTGGCACCACATCGTGGAACAGACAGAAAGGAATGCAGCCCGCTTTGGGCCACAGGCTCTCCATAACAGCGGGAACATTGTCGCGCTTGGTAAGGATATTCACAGTGGAGTGAGTTCGTTCTATTCATCTAAGCGCCCTAGAATCACGAACTCGGAAAGCCTGACCGTGAGACAGTGGCTGAGCACTCAATCTCTTGAAGCCCAACGCGAATTCGGATTGATGGCGATCCAGAATGTGACGAGAGGAATCTGGTGACGGACCTCGAAAAGCTGGTTGAGGAGTTTGCGCGGAACGTGTCGGCGCAGACTGCGGCCATCGCTCGCGGAGATGCGAAGGCCGGAAATAAACATGCGGATCGGTACATTGCCGCTGTTCGGAAGCTGAAGGCGCAGGGGGACGCTGGACGAGATGCCCTTGCTTTGCTGCTCAAGCATCCTAACAAAGACGTTAGTACTATGGCAGCTGCATATCTCTTGCGGCATCGGACAGTGGAGGCGAAGGCCGTCCTGGAAGAGGCTGCCCGGGGCGAAGGGTTGATTGCCTTTGAGGCTGCGCAAGTGCTGAAGAATTGGGAGCTAGGTGTGTGGGCGCTGGATCCCGGATGAACGCCGCCTGTTTCGATGAATAGGTTGATTACACTCTTCAGCGAGGCGGAGGTGGGCTGGGACGCGGTCCGCTACGGCGGCCTCTCCAAGCACCTGAAGCTATTGCTGAGCGTGGAAGCCTTCTCGTGGGGCCGCTTCGACGTGGATGGGCGCGTGGCGGTACAGCTCTTCGCGCGCAGCCTGGAAGTGGCGTTGAAGGGGCTTGGGGGAGGCATGGGACAACCGGGAGCGCGCTACCTGGGATCCGTGGAGGTCCGCTGGCGATTGCTGGGCGGGAAGCTCTACGCGATGGGGACCGGCGGCACGCTGCTGTTCCCCACGCCGGAGGGGGCGCTGCGGCCGGGAGCGTTCGCCTCGGTGGGGTTGGGGGTGGACAATGCGCGCTGACGCCCTGTTGCTGTCCCTGGTGCTGATGGCCTCGGGATGCGCCTCCGTGCCGCAAGCGACTGGGCGTGGCCCAAGCTTGAGCTACGCGCCGCGAGAGTCCTCCTCGCCCGCGTGGGTGGAAACTCCGAGCGATGCGCCCCCGCGCGCCGGGGACTTCCTCCCACGCGCCTTCGCCGGGTCCGAGCAACGGCTCCTGCGCCGCCAGCAGCCGCGTGATGACGTGACAGCGGTGGGAGACGTCAGCAGAGAGGCAGCCGCTGGGGGCGGGGCCCGGAGCGCTGCCTCGACGCGGCAGGCAGTCCTCGACGCCACGGACGAAGTGAAAGGCTCCCTGCGCGGCGTCGAGGCAGCGTTCACCCGGCTGGCGGCCCGTCCTCCGGCCCTCGGGGGCTGGGGCCTTACCGGCGTCTTCACGCGCTACCTCGACCAGGGCTCCAAGCAGGTGACGTGGCTTCAGGGCGCGCTGGGGAGCGCCACCGCGTTGACGGACGCGGCCTCGGAAGTCGGCGACACGGACATGGAACTGGGCCTCCTGCGCATGACGGGGCCGAAGCTCCAGGCTGCTCAGTTCGGGACCCTCCTGCTGGCCACCTGGGTGGACTTCCTGCACCTCGCGGACGCCGTGCTCCGAAACTGCCCGATGTGTAGCGTGGAGAAGATCTTCACCGACCTTCATCGCGTGCAGGGGCTGATTGAGCCCACGCTCACGGACCTCGCCTCACTGGACCCGGAGCGGGTGGCGGCGGCGACGACCGCGATGCCCGAGTTGATGGGGAAGCTGACCCGCGAGTTCGACACGCTCCAGCGGGAAACCCGCGAGACCATGAAGTTCGGCGGGCAGGTCATCGCGGCGATGCAAGCGGTGGAGATGGTCACGATGATCTCCACGATGAAGATGGCCATGCCACGCGTGCCGCCCTCGGCCCCCGCGACGCTGGGCGTGGGCCTCGTGATGAGCTCGGGTGGAGTCATGATGGGCTCGCGGATGGTGGTCTCCGCGGAGTGGGTGGAGATGATGCGAAGGCTCGTGAAAGCGGGCGTCATCTCCGTTCCAGCCGTCAGCGCGGCCGTCCTCATTCAGGGCGGGCAGGTCCTGATGGCCCAGGCGCATCAGGACCTGCCCAAGGGCATACGCGACGCGCTGGGGGACAGCCCCGAAGTGCGCGGCATGCAGATGACGGGCAGAGCGGGGGCGGGCATGTCGGACGCTCCGAAGCACCATGTGCTGCCGCAAGAGCACCGCGAATGGTTCGAGCAGCGCGGCTTCAAGGGCACCATGGACATCGACCAGTTTTGCGTCCGGTTGGAGCAGGCCCACCACGAGGCGATTCACGGCGGGGGGAACTGGAAGCTGGGGCGCATGTGGCCCGGTGAGTGGAACCGGATGATCATGCGCACCTTGAGTGATGCGGAGATGGCGGTAGGCCGGATGTTGACCCGCAATGACATCCTGAGCATCGTTGCAGAGCGTATGAAGCGCTACGACATCCCGATGAACTTCGTTCCTGGAAGCAGCCGATGACTGACGGGCGTTCGTGGCTGGGGAACTGGAAGGCACGCCTGTATGAACGGGTCCGAGAGCGGGGGTTTGACTCGTTGACGGCCTTCGCCGAGTCCCGTCCTGCGATTCCGCTGGATCAGCTAGCCGAGGAGCTCGGTAAGGATGACATCGCGGGAGTTCAGGTGATGAGTGGCCTCCTCGCCGAGGCGGAGCGGCGCAGGCAGCTCACCCGCTTTGTTCGCGATTTGCTCGTGCGTGAATTGGCTGGAGGTCTTCCCCGGGGGTGGCCAGCAGAGCTTGACGATGTGAACCGCTTCCAGGTCGCCAAGGCACTCAGCCTGTGGTCCGGTTCCACCCCAGAAGCGTATTCGGAGCGCGCGAGGCAGGTGATTACCGCGCTTCTCGCCCATCCTCCGCCCGCTGGATGGCGTCCGCTCAGTCCGGATGACGAACTTCTCCAAGCGCTTCTTCCCGACGAAGAAGTCTGACCCGGTTGGTGACCCGGCGGGCCTTTGAAGGGGAATCGTGACAGCCAGGCCAAGACCCCTCCCGGAACCTACCGAGTTGTTCCGACGCGGCGTGAACAGCGATCCAATAGCCGCCAGCGTCACGGGAAGAAAGCGGGCTCGTCTTGCGCGGCGAGCCCGCTGCGTTCCTTCACGTCAGCGGACGTTCAAGTTCACGATGGCGTTGGTGCCCATGACGGCGCCAAAGGTGTCGGCGATGGTCACCAGCGCGGACTTGTGCAGCACATCATGGGGAATGGTGCCGCCGCCGGGCACATCGATGTCCCGGGTGGCCGAGGCGTCGTCCGCCACGATGACGTTGTAGCCAAGAGGGACCGCATCCCGCGCCGCGCCGGACACGCAGGCGTGGGTCATCAGGCCGGAGATGATCAGCGTCTTGATTCGGGAGATCTGCAGCTCGTGATGCAGCTCCGTGCCCTGGAACACGCTGATCTGGTTCTTCTTCACGACCTTGTGGTGGGCGGCCGGCTGGAGGTCCTTGTGGCAGAAGGCCGTCGCGCTGTCGTGGGCGAAGACTGGCGCGCCGGATGGGGACACATGCCACACGTGGAAGACCGGCAGCTTATGCCGATCCGCGAAGGCGATGAGTCGCTTGGCGTTGTTCAGTGCGCGCATCCCATCCGGAATGGGCAGCTTTCCGCTGAAGTATTCTTCCTGGAAGTCGATCACCAGCAATGCGGTGCTGAAGGGGTCAAGCGAGTCCGGGGCGGATGCGCCGAGGATGGTGCGGATCGTGGGGTGCGACACTCTGTTCTCCGGGTCGGGAATGGACGGCCGCGCAAGTCTACTCACCCGCTGCCGCCAGACGCTCCGGTTTGCCTGAATTCCTTGTTGCTACTCCGGAGCCTGGGCCAGCAGCGCGGCGTCCCGGAGCAGGGCTTCCAATCCGCCTTCTCCCTCCGTGACCCGGTAGTAGCCGCGAAGCTGTCCGCGGGCGTCCACGAGGACGAAGTGCTCTCCGTGGAAGACGCTGAAGAAGTCGTCCTCGCCCGCGTCTGCGTCGCGGCCCATCATCACCCGGAAGCCCTCCAGGACGGTCGTCTCCACCTGGTCCAGCGGGCCCGTCAACAGCGTCCAGTTGGACGTGTCGATGCGGTGGTCGCGCGCATAGGCGGTCAGCCGCTCCGGCGTGTCGTGGCGAGGGTCCACGCTGAACGAGGCGAAGCGTACGTCCAGCCCCTGCTCCCGGGCCTGTCGCTGCACCCGCAGCATCTTCTCCGTGAGCAGCGGGCACACGGTGGGGCAGCGGGTGAAGAAGAAGTCCGCCACGTAGAGATGGCCCCGCATGTCGGCGTCGGAGAAGGGGCGTCCCGTCTGCGCGGTCAGCTCGAAGCGCGGGAGCGGGCCATACATCGGCAGGTTCGCCGCGGCGATGCGCGCGCGTTCTCGTTGAACGTAGGGCCACGCCGTGGACAGCGACGCGATGACCAGTGCTCCGGCGAGCACGAATAGGGGGCTGGGCTTCATAGAGGAGGGCAGGAGCGCAGACAGCGCGCGTCCGTGATGATGCGTTCGGAGGTGGATGGCATCTGGCTCGAGTCGTAGACGCCTCGGACCTGGAGGCGTTGGTCCACCAGCAACAGGAGGCGTCCGCTGTCCCGCAGCGGCTGCCAGTCCGGGTGGAGCACGGTGGCATCGCGCGACGATGCGATGACGACCTGGACCGGGACGCCGTCAGCCTTCAGTCGCTCCTGGACCTGTCGCAGGAAGGGGAGGGGATGCGCGTCCAGGTGGAGCAGGGTGAGCTGTCCCTGAAGCTGCCCCGTCTCCAGCGGCTGGCCCCGCTCATCGCGAAGGGTGAGCGAGGGCAGAGGGCCATACACAGGAGGGGGGACCTCCAGCTCCCACGAGGCACTCGAAGGGGGCGCCTCCGACCATGCGAAGTCCAGCACCAGCACGAGCGCCGCGCATGCCAGCGCGGACACGGTCAGCCCCGTGGCTCCCAGCACCACGAACACCCACGAACGGGGCTGCGCGGAAGAGGACGAACGGGCGGACATGATGGCGCACCCTCTCGCATCCAGACCGCATGCGCGATGCGACACCTTGTCGCAGAACCCAGGCGGGCCTCTTCCGCTACACAGCAGGCGTGATGAAAGCACTGCTGATGGGAATGCTGTTGCTGGGAGCGACGCCCTCCGCCGCGCCAGACGCCGGGAGCGACGCGGGACAGGTGAGCGTGGTTTCCACCGTGGGAACAGTGGCCAGCGCCTCCGGCCGGCTCCGCGTCGAGGTTCTCTCTTCGATGACACCGCTCCGAAGAGGCGTTCAGGTGTTCCAGGTGCGGGTCACCGACGCCGTGTCGGGAAAGCCGGTGCCCGGTGTGGTGCTGTCCGTCCAGCCCTGGATGCCCGCCATGGGCCACGGCATCTCCGAGGTCCCCCGCGTCACCGCGCGAGAGCCCGGGACCTTCGAAGTCTCCGACGCGGACCTCTTCATGCCCGGCGTCTGGGAGCTGCGCTTCACGCTGAAGGGCGCGGTGGAGGACTCCGCGACCGTGACGCTCAAGCTGGGACGGTAGGCGCGGCAGGCTCCGCACGCTCCTGCCCGACGAGGAAGTCTGAGCAGGAGCGAGGGACTCAGGACTTGAGCGCCGCGCGAGCCGGCTCACGCGGCATCAGGCCGGTGAACTCGTAGATGAACGCGCCGTTCTCCGTGACGTCCACGGTGCAGGCACCCGCGCGGGCGAGCTCCTCGAGCACCTCCTTGGCCTCGGTGAAGGAGAGGTGCGTGCCCGTCGCCACCTCGGCGATGGTGACGCGGCCGCCGTGCCCCTGCGCGCAGGCGAGCACGGCCCGCTCGACTTCGCGAGAGTCCAACGAGGGCCGCACCACGACTGGCGCATCCCTCAACTCGGGCGGCAGCTTCGCGCGCCGCGCGGAGCGGACGAGCGCCAGGCCTCCGAGGACGAAGATGGCGCCGAGGATCATCCCCGCGATCGTGTGTTCCGCCTTGCCCTGGATCAGCTTGTCGAGCTCAAGGCCAATGCCAAAGACGCCGAACGCGGCGAGCGCCCAACCGATGATGCTCTTCATGCAACCCCCATCGCGACGGGACCGCACCTCCGTCCCCCAGTGCGGGTTCATAGCAGAAGCCGCCGTGCCTCAAGTGGACGGGGTGCTCCACTGCGAGTGCGTTGGCGCGTCAGTCCGTCCGTGGAGTTGAATGGGGTCGAGGACTCCCATGCCGACCGACCCGTCCAACGCCTCCGCGCGCCTGCCCGTCGTCTTCATCCCTCACGGCGGTGGCCCGTGGCCCTTCGTGGACCTGGGCCTTCCGAAAGCGGAGGTCCAGGCGCTCGCGACCTACCTGCGTCAGGTGGGCCAGCGGCTCGCGACGCCACCCAAGGCGCTGCTCGTCATCTCCGCCCACTGGGAGGAGCCCGTGGCCACGGTGATGACGTCCGCCGCGCCACCCATCCTGTATGACTATTACGGCTTCCCGCCGGAGTCGTACCGCATCCCCTGGCCGGCGCCGGGCAACCCCCAGCTGGCCGCGCGCGTGCGCGAGCTGCTCTCCTCGGCGGGCTTCGCCACGTCGGAGGATGCGGCGCGCGGCTATGACCACGGCACCTTCATCCCGCTGAAGCTGACGTACCCGGAGGCGGACATCCCCTGTGTCCAGCTGTCGCTGAAGCAGGGGCTGGACCCGGCGGAGCACCTGGCCATGGGCCGGGCGCTCGCGCCGCTTCGCGACGAGGGCGTGTTCATCATTGGCAGCGGGATGACGTTCCACAACCTGCGCGCCTTCGGAGACCCTCGCGCGCATGAGGTCTCCGCGAAGTTCGACGCGTGGGTCCAGGACGCCGCCACCGCTCCCGCGGCCGAGCGTGACGCGAAGCTCACGCAGTGGATGCAGGCTCCCTACGCGCGGCTCGCCCATCCTCGCGAGGAGCACCTGCTCCCCTTGATGGTCGTCGCCGGTGCCGCCGGTGAGGACCGGGGCACCACCGCCTGGTCTGGCTCCATGATGGGGACGCGCATCTCCGGCTTCCAGTTCGGCTGACCTCAGCCCTTGGGGGCCGGGGCCTGCTTCTTCTCCGCCAGGACCTTCAGGACCTCCTGCGCGGTGGCGGCGGAGGACGCCGGGTTCTGCCCCGTGACGAGCCGCCCGTCGCGCACCGTGAAGCTCTCCCACAACGGGCCGGACTCGTAGCGCGCGCCCAGCTCGCGCATCCGGGTCTCCAGCGGGAAGGGGACGATGGCGTCGAACTTCGCCGCCTGCTCCTCCGCGTTGCTGAAGGCCGCCACGCGCTTGCCCGCCACCAGCGGCTTGCCGTCCGGTCCCTTCACGCCCACCAGCGCCGCCGGGCCGTGGCAGACCGCCGCCACCACCGAGCCCCGCGCGTAGCCCGCGGACAGCAGCTGGTGCGTTGGCGCGTGCTTCGCCAGGTCCCACATCACGCCGTGCCCGCCCACCACGAAGTACGCGTCGTAGGTGTCCTTCACCTGGGCGAGCACCTTCGTGTTCGCCAGCTTCTTCGTCGCCTCGGCGTCCGCGAGGAAGGCGCGCGTGTCCTCCGTCTGCTCCTTCTCGCTGCGCGGATCCACGGGCGCCTTGCCGCCCAGCGGTGACGCGATGTCCACCTGCGCACCGGCCTTGACGAACTGCTCGTACGGCGCGGCGAGCTCCTCCAACCAGAAGCCCGTCTTCTCCCCGGTGTTCCCGAACTGCGAGTGGCTGGTGACGATGAGCAGCACCTTCACGGCGGTGAGCGCTTCCATGGGACGTCCTCCCTCGAGCCCCTTTTCTTGGGGCGATGGGCGATGGAATACGTCCCGGCCGTCCCCAAGAAAACCGAGGGTCGCTTCACATAAACTGAAGCCATGATTGGCAATCACGAAGCGCTCTGGACGCTGTGGGAGGTCAGCCGGGCGGGCACGCACGCGGCCGCCGCCACGCGCCTGGGCATCACCGCCTCCGCCGTGGGCCAGCAGCTCAAGGCCCTGGAGCGGCACGTGGGCGTGGCGCTGTTCGAACGGGTGGGGCGCCGGGCCCGGCTCACTCCCGCGGGAGCCGCCCTCGTCGCGAGGCTGGGCGAGCACCTGCCCGCGGTGGACGCGGCGTTGGAGGCTGCCTCCGAAGCCCAGCGCGCGGTGCGCGGTGAGGTGTCCCTGGGCGGCCCCTGGCCCTTCTTCCGGTACTGGCTCCGGCCCCGCCTGCCGGGCCTGCTGGCGCGACACCCGGAGCTGCGGCTGGACGTGCGCTTCGACGTGCCCAGCCGCGTGTCACGGCTGCTGCTGGAGGGGGCGTTGGACCTGGGCATCCTCGGGCTGCTGCCGGACGCTCCGGGCCTGGAGGTCCGTGCGGTGGCCCAGGAGGAGTTCGTTGCCATAGGCGCGCCCGCGTACCTGAAGCGCTGGGGAACGCCGCGCGGGGCACGCGACTTCGCTGCGCACCGGTTCATCGCCTTCGACGCGGACCTGGCCATGCTGGCGCCGTGGTGGCGCGCCACCTTCGGGCCGAAGGAGCCCCTGCCGGCGCAGGTGGTGTGCCGCGTCGCGAACCTGGACGAGATGCTGGCCCTGGTGGAGGCGGGCGTGGGGCTGGCGGTGTTGCCCGACTACCTGGTGGCGCCCGCCGTGCGCGAGAAGCGGGTCGTGACGCTCACGCCGGAGCCGGGCCGACGCTCCGCGCGGCGGCCTCGGGGAACGCTCTATGTCGCGTGGCGCAGGGCCGCGGCCCCCACGGCCCGCTTCCTCGCGGTGCGTGACTGGCTCCTGGCCGGATAGACAGCCAGGCCCAGGCCGGAACGGCCGTGGTTCCCGGCGGGGCAGGGTGTCCTCATCTTTACCGAGGGAGAGCGGGCCCGCGCGCCATGGAGGGGGACTCCGTGGGGATGCGGGCTCCTTCGCACGACACGGGAGGACGTGGCCAATGCGGAGCATGCACGGGACGGCGGGCCTGCTGGTGCTGGGCCTGGTGGGACTCGGAGGGCTGTCGGCGTGCAACGGCGGCGAGCCGGGGCCCGACGGCCCTTCCGCGAAGCACCGCGAAGGACGTTCGGAGGTGCTGCGCGGGCTGATGGCCTCCAAGGAGACCGTGGATCCCAAGGCGCTGAAGTCCGCGGGCGCGGAGGCGAAGGGCGCGCCAATCCCCGCTCCGGCTCCAGAGGGAACGGGCGGCTCCGGTCCGCAGCCCAGGCCCATGGGCTGGGCCGCGGGCCGCGTGTCCTGGGTGGGCGACGACGAGCTGCTCTTCGTGGACGGCCATGGCCATGAGCAGGAGGTCTTCGTGGACGAGGCCACGCGGCTCAAGCGCGCCGACGAGAACGTGCAGCTGCACGACATGTCCGAGGGTGACGAGATCCGCGTCACCTACGAGGACCATGGCCAGGAGTGGATCGCCCGGGACGTGGAGGCGGTGCCCGTGGAGCCGGAGCCCGGGCCCGACCCCGAGGCCCCGCCGCTGCGCTGACTAGAACGCGCCTCCGTCCGCGCGCCGGCCCGGCGAGGACTGCAGCCCGGGCGTCAGCGTGGTGTGCAGCACGAAGCCCGCGTCCGGCGACAGGTCCGGGGAGCGGTTGATGGACACCGCGTCCACGGTGCTGAAGTACTCGACGCTGTCCACGACGCCGCCGTCCGGGCGCTTGAGCTGCACGGTGTCCGACGTGTTGTTGAGGCTCAGCGACCCGCTGGAGGCCGCGACGGTGTCGGGCGTGCCGGCCGGGAAGCCCGCGGGCCCACCGAAGACGACCAAGGGCCGGCCCGGTTGCAGCACCGTGCCCGCGGCGAAGACGTGCTGCGGGTTCAGGGCGTCCCACAGGCTCCAGCCGGACAGGTCCATGGGAGCGGAGCCCGCGTTGTAGAGCTCCACGAACTCGTGCGCGGTGGTGCCGGGGAGCGCGGGCTCGTTGGCGAGCAGCTCGTTGATGATCACGCGAGGCTCCGTGCGCGTGAACCAGATGCGGCCGGGGTTCATGTCGAAGCGCGACGCGTTGGCCGTGTCCACCACGCGCACGCGCACGAGGTTGCTCTCCACGTCCGGCACGGTCCACGTGAAGGTGCCCGCGCTCGCGCTCACGGAAGGGGCCACGACGTTCCAGCTGTCGCCGCTGTCGTAGGAGGCCTCGATGCGCACGGTGCTCACGCCCGCCGAGCGCCACGTGAACGTCAGCGAGGTGCCCACGACGAACGTGCCGTCCAGGGGCGCGGTGAGCCGCACGCGCGGACCGGGAACGCCGCTCAGGTCGTAGCGGGTGAGGACGGGGTAGTGGTCGCTGACGGTGTGGGCGTAGTCCGGAATGGACGTGTCGGGCCGGAGCACCTGGACGCCGCCGGGCACCGCGTCCACGGCGACCTCGTCGGTGACGAGCGTGTGGTCGATGACCTCGTTGTACTCCGTGGTGGTGCGGATGGTGGCGTCGGTCAGCACCTTCGTGAGGAAGGTGTAGTGCGTGGGGTCGTCCAGGAAGTTCGCGAAGGGCGTGGGCAGCGCGACGCCGTTCTGCGTGGAGATGGAGTGGTCCAGGTCATCGTTCCAGTCGCCGATGACGAGCACGCGCGCTTCGGGCAGCCACTGGTCCAGGTAGCTCTTGAGGGCGGTCGAGGAGCGCTGCCGCTGGCCATAGGACGTCATGTCCTCGAAGGCCTTCATGTGCGTGACGATGACGACCAGCGGCGCGTCCTCGCCGTGGATGCGGGTGGTGAAGTCCACGCGCAGCGGCGGGCGTCCGCCGAAGTCTGCGGCCTGCGCGGTGAGGATGATCTGGGCGCTGCGATAGGTGAGCGAGCTGTCGTAGAGGATGCCGGGCTTCTGCTCGCCCGCGGAGTACAGCGACGTGCCGCTGAGGACGTAGGTGGTGTTGTTGGCGAGGAAGCCTCTGTAGCCGCCGGGCAATCCCGCCAGGAGCGTGTTGAAGTCCGCGGTGTCCACCATCTCCACCAAACCCCAGACGTGGGCCCCCGCGTCGCGGATGACGCTCGTCGCCCCCGCGATCTGGAGGTCATCGGGCACGCCGCCGTCGGAGGTGGAGTTGGCCGGGCCCTGGTTGGGCGCGCCGAACCACTCCAGGTTCCAGTGGCCCACGGTGAACAGCGAGAGGAGCGGCTCCACCCGCAGCAGCAGCCGCGCGGACGCGGTCTGGCCGTCCGCGTCGCGCACGATGACGGTGAAGGGCACCGTGCCCGCGGCGGTGGGCGTGCCGGACAGGGCGCCGTCGGTGGAGAGGGTGAGCCCCGCGGCCAGCGTGCCGGTGAAGCTCCAGGTGAGCGGCGCCCGCCCGCCAGAGGCCGTGAACGTCATGGAGTAGGGCTGCCCCACGCGTCCGTCCCCGAGCCCCAGGGACGTCACGGTCAGCGCCGGAATGCCTGCATCCGGTACTCCCGCATCGGGGGACATGCTGCCGCCATCGGAAGGCACACCGCCGTCACCGGGCGAGCCGCCATCGTCGGAGGCGCCGCCAGCATCGAGCGCGCCCGCGTCGCCAGGCCCACCGTCATCGACGGACACGCCACCGTCGGAAGAGCCGCCGTCATCGACGGAAACGCCACCGTCGTCAGGTGTACCGCCATCACCGGGCACGCCACCGTCGGACGTCACGCCGCTGTCAGAGGGCACACCACTGTCGGCGTTCACCCCGCCGTCGGAAGGCACGACCGGCGTCGAAGGTGTTGTGGAGCCGGGACACGCGGTGAGCAGCAGGGCGACGAGGGGCGCGACGATTCGAAGAAGAGCCATGGATGCCATCCGGTCCGGACGCTGGACGGGGACCGCGGCCCACCGCCATGACGGGCGGTGCATCCCCATGCTTCCAAGAGTGACACATCCCCCTGTCTTCCAAGAAGAAGGGCCGCGCTCCCCGGTGGGGGAACGCGGCCCTGGGTTACGGCAGGGTTTCAGGTCCGGCGATTACGGGCAGGCGTTGACCGCGCCGGGCGTCGGCGCCGCGACGCGGCTGAACACGCGACCATCCTTGCGCGCCGCACCGCAGCGCTGGATGGAGTTGGCGGCGGAGCCACCCGAGGTGCCCGTCTCGTCGATCTGCACGCGCTCCGGACCGGTGCCGAGCAGCGCGTCGAGCAGGCCCGCGTCATCCGGATCCGCCGTGTCGTAGACGATGGCGTCGATGAGGTTGGTGGTGGTCGGCACCGTGCCATTGGGGAACGCGCTCGCCGGGGCCTGGTAGATGCCCACCGCGTCCGCGCCGTTCTGGAGCGTCTCGTTCGCGAAGGTGACGGCAGGCGTCGGGGTCACCCCGGCGTTACCCACCAGCAGCAGGCCGTTCGCGTCCGCCTTCCCGCTGATGTCGACGGCCAGGTACGACTGGTCGTTGGAGCCGTTGAACATCACCAGCGAGAAGCCGGACACGGACAGGTTCGGCACGCCCGTGGAGATCTCCACGAACTCCAGCACGTCGGTGCCCGGCGTGTCGGCGTCCAGCTCATTGATGACCAGGTGCGCGACGGGCAGGGCGCCCACGCTCACGGCGCCGGCCGGGGTGGTGACCTCCACCGGCTGGGACGCACCCACCGGGGTGGTGTCCGGCACGTTGGTGACGGTGATCTGCGTGTCGGAGTCGACCGTGAAGGTCTGCGCCACGCCGCCAATCGTCACCGCCGTCGCGCCGGTGAAGCCCGTCCCGGTGAGCACCACGCGGCCGCCGTGGACGGCCAGCAGGGAGAAGCCCTGGAACTGGGTGGAGTTCGGCGTGACAATGGCCTTGCCCTGCGTGTCCGTCACCCCGGAGACCTGCACCGTGTACTGCGTGCCGGCGGTCTGCTCGGTCGTGGTCACCAGCACGTCCTTGCCGTTCACGGTCGCGCTCTGCGCCTGCAGGCCGTTGTCGAACGTGAACTGCGTGGCGGCGGCGGTGATGCTCGCCGGCGCGATGCGGCGGTCGAACGTCATCCGCACTTCGGTGCTGGACGTCGCGGTCGCGGCGAGCGCGGACGGGGCCGGGCAGCTGGTGATGGTGAGCTGCTCCGGCGCGAACACGGACACCTGCGGCTGGGCGTTGAAGCGCCAGACGATGCCGGCGGGCACGGCCACGTCGCAGCCCAGGACCAGGTCCAGGTCCGTGGACAGGGTGGTGGGCACGCGCAGGCGCAGGGGGCTGGGGGACTGCTCACCCGTGGTGATCAGCGGGAAGGCGGTGAAGGCCGAGCCGCTGCTGACGCCCGTCTCCAGCTTGCCGGACACGGTGACCAGGCGGCTCTCGTAGACGCCGGTCGTGCCCGCGTCCTCGAAGCTGCTCACGCCGGAGATGTCCGCCGTGAGGCCCGACACGTCGTTGTTCTTGCTCTCCACGGTCAGGTCCGTGACGGTCTTCGCCACGTTGAGCCCGCTGACGATCTCCTTCTCCGTGACGTTCAGCGTCACGAGGTCACCCACGGCGACCGCCGTGGTGGACGCGGAGCCGCGCACGAACATGGCCGGCCCGTTGGCCTCGGCCTGCAGGAAGAAGCCGGAGGCCTCCGTGGACGAGCTCCCCGCCACCTCGGGCTTGATGAAGGTCACGAACGCGCCGCTCACGGGCTGCGGCGTGGCCAGCGCGCCCGCCGGGGCCGCGAGGAACGCGGCGATCTGCTCGCTCGCCGTGGTGGTGGTGCCCGCGTCCGTGCCCGCGTCCACGTCCGTGCCCGCGTCCTCTTCCGGAGGAATGTTCAGCTTGCGCAGCTCGCACTTGTTGTCCGCGTTGCAGGTCCACGCCTGGCCCGCGGGGGCCGAGCCCTTGTCACGACAGTCGAACTGATCGACACACTCATCGCCGCAACCCGTGCCGACCGTGACGAACACGGTGGTCACGAGCGCCGGCAGCCAGCTCCGCTTCAGGCTCTGCTTCAGCATGTGAATGCCTCCCAGATGGGGGTCCAGATTGCAGGTGCGGTCCCCCTTACACCCGAAAACAGAGGGGCGTCCATTTGCCCAACCACCTGCCACGTTCCTGTCACGCGAAAGGACGCCCAGGGGCCTGGGAATCGAAGGAAGTCAGGGACTCTTCCGGGCGGGAGCGGACGCTGGACCCGCGTACAGGTCGATGACCTCCGTGATGCCGCGCTGGCACACCGCGCAAAAGGGCACCCGATCCCGGGTGAACATCACGCAGTCCGTCTGGGGCCGGAAGTAGCCCTTCGCCTCGTAGTGGGCCCCCTCGAAGGCGCCCACCTTCCCGGAGACCTTCTGGGTGCCCAGGAATTTCTCCTCCCAGTTGCGCTGCTCCATGAAGAGCGCGTCCATCTCCACCTCGGGTTTGCGCTCCGCGCGAATCTTCTTCCGGCGTTGCTGCACCTGCAGGGCATGCGCGTCATAGGTGGACTGATTCCAGGGCGTGGGCAGCGGGGTCCCCGGCGCCACCAGGTCCTTCCACTTGAGCTGGGCGGGGTCGTGGAGGGCGGTGACGTTCTTCTCCCAGGGCTCCACCCGCTCCGAGGGCGCGGCGCCGTAGACGGGGGCGGACGTGTAGTACTCGTCCGCCAGCCCCGCGAAGTGGTGGCCGAACTCGTGGACGAAGACGTAGGGGGCCCAGAGGCTGTCGGAGGCCACGGTGCTGAAGAGGTTGAAGATGCCGCCGCCGCCGTAGGTGTTGCCGTTGGACAGGATTTCGATGAACTCGTAGGGCGCGAAGGCGGCGGTGTTGCGCAGCGCGGCGTTGTCGAAGGTGAGGATGTAGCGCTCCGCGCCGAAGGCGTCGTAGGTGGAGCCCAGGGGCGGGCGGCGGTGGACGCCGGTGGAGGGCCGGGAGATGCCGGACTCGGCCGCCGCGGGCATCAGGCCCCAGACGTTGAAGTCCGCCTTGCGCTCCTTGAAGGGGGAGAAGCTGAAGAGGGTGTCCACCAGCTTGCGCGCGTCCTTCTCGAACTTGGCGCGCTCCGCCTCCGTGTAGCCGTCCCCCAGGATGAGGAAGTCCACCTTGTCCTGCGGCGGCCCGTTCTCCAGCAGCTTCAGCAGCGGGCCCGGCGCGGGCGGCGAGGACGGGTCCACGAAGGGGTCCTTCGGATCCACCACCAGCGACCAGATTTCGCGGAAGGCGTTCTGCGCGTCGCGCTTCTTCAGGATGACCTGGACGGGGCTGTCCGGCGCGGGGAAGCGCAGCGATTCACTGAAGGTGCGGTGGGCCTGCTTCGCCTCGTCCGTCAGCTCCCACTCGCCGAAGATGGAGGCGAAGCCGCGCGAAAACAGGAGCCGGTTCGTCCGCCGGTCCCGCACCTCGAAGAGGTACTTGCCCAGGTTCGTCTCGTCGATGGCCCGCGCCGGGTGGCCCGGCCACGGCAGGGGCTCCACCACCAGCCGCTCCAGGCTGAAGCGCTCCTCGGTGGCGTTGCCGGTGTGGAAGTAGTCGACGCGGAACGTCCGGGGCGCGGCGAGGGCGGTGCTCGCCGTGAGCAGCAACAGCAGGAGGGAAGCGCGCATGGGGGTGCGACTCTACGCGCCCGGTGCTCCCCGGCCAGGAACCTCTGGCCGGGACCGTCCGCTCAGAACGATCCGGACACGCTCGCCGCCGCGCCCGTCTCGTCCGCCGTCACTCCCAGCGTCACGGGCGCGGGCTTCGCGGGGGACGACACGAGGAAGAGCACCGCACCGGTGACGACCGCGGCGCCTCCGCCCACGAGCAGCCCCGTCATCAGATTGCTCTTGCCCACCAGCGAGTCGCGCAGCGCGACGGCCCGCGCATCCGTGCTCACCAGCTGGCCGCCATTGGCCGCGCGGCGGTCCTCCAGGCCGTTCAGGTCCTTCTGGGCCAGCAGCCGCACCACGCCCGCGCCGCCCAGGGCCGCCACACCCGCGCCCAGCGTCACGTACGACGCCGTGCGCAGGCCCGTGCTGGGGGCGGCGCCGCCGGAGACGTCCTCCGAAAGCAGGTGGGGCGCGGTGAGGTCCGCGCCCGTGCCGGCGGCGCCGGCCGTGCCCCTCGCGCTGCCCGCGTCCCAGGGCGCCTTGCCGTTGGCGTTGTTCATCACCACGAGGTTGGAGGGCGAGCGCCCGGTGGTGACGAAATCCACCAGCGCGGAGAGCGCCTCACCGGGCGCGTCCAGGCCCTGCGTCTTGAAGCCGCCCTCGCGCAGCTTCTGCCCGCCGTCGACGTTGAGCACCGTGGCGGCGAACCACTTGGGCCCGCTGCTCGGGCGCTCCAGCCGCACGACGATGACCTCCTCCACGCCCAGCGTGCCGCCCAGGCGCACCGCGTGGCTCCAGGTGCGCTCCTCGTTGCCGTCCGCGGCGGCGAGGCACGGAAAGGGCGCGGCCGTCACGGACCCCTCGTAGGCCAGGTCCACCAGCAGCGGCGTGTCCGCCCCCTGCGCCTGCACCTGCCGGGGGAAGCTCACCGCGTCCCCCTTCACCATCGTCAGCTCGTACGCGCCCGCGGGCAGCTCCAGCGTGAGCGGCGTCTGCCCCACGCTCAAGCCCTCCAGGTACACGTCCGCCGCGGGCAGCGTGGACTTCAGGGACAGCTTCACCTTGGGCGTCCGGCCCAGGTCGCGGCGCAGCTTCTCGAAGGCCTGCCGGATGGAGGGGGCGTACTGGTCCGGGTCCAGCTGGTACTTCGGCTGGAGGCGCAGCACCTGGAGGAAGGCCGCGTCGCTGTCCTTCGTCTTCCCCAGCGCCCGGTGGTTGAGGCCGTGCAGGAGCTGCGCGTGGGCGAAGAGCTTCCAGCGCGGCTCGCCCGGCGGCAGGCGGCGGATGTCGCTCAGGGCGTCGTCCAGCAGCTGGGTCGCGCGGGCGTTGCGGCCCTCGTAGAACTGGTCCTGCGCGGCGTCCAGCTGGCGCTGGAGGTCCTCGAAGGAGCGCGAGGAGTCCGGGAAGAGGCGCTCGGCGAACTCAGGCGCGCTCAGCAGGTGCTGTTCGGGGCGGGCGCGGAGGGCGTCGTAGAATGCCTTGGACTGGCCGCTCAGCTCCGCGTCCCGGCAATCGCCGCTGGAGACCACCAGCCGGTGGGGCGCGGCCCCCGAGGCGGTGGCGCACAGCAGGCACAACATCAGCGCGAACGCGGACGGCTTCGGACAGAAGGGCATGGTCACGTGGGTGTGGAAGGGATGGCCGGACCGGCGATGCAGGCCGCGTTCCGTCCTCTACCGGACTGTCCACCCTCCAGGCCAGCGACCCCCGGCGCCTGCCTCCCGGTCCCGCATGTGGACCCCCGTCCGGATTCCAGGCCCCCTGCCTCGCTGGCTGCCCTCCGGGTGAGTCACCGGTGTCCCGGGTGCGACGCCGAGCGTCATCCCCACCTTTCCGTCCACGAACCCATTTTGAACGCTCGGGCCGTCCAGAGCTGGCGGGCCCGCCAACAAGGACCCCACTCCATGGATCGCATCTGGAAGAAGAAGGTCATCGTCATCACGGGCGCCTCCAGCGGCATTGGCCGGGCCACCGCGCTGCTCCTGGCGAAGAAGGGCGCCCACGTGGTGCTCGCCGCGCGGCGGGAGGAGCCCCTGGAGGAGCTGGCGGCCGAGTGCGAGTCCCACGGCGTCCAGGCCCTGATGGTGCCCACGGACGTGTCGGACGCGGCGGCCGTGAAGGGGCTGGCGGAGGCCGCGGTGGAGGCCTTCGGCCACTTCGACGGCTGGGTGAACAACGCGGGCGTCTACATGCTGGGCAGCCTGGAGGAGACGCCGGACGAGGCCTTCCGCCAGCTCATGGAGACCAACTTCTTCGGCACGGTGAGTGGCGCGCGCATGGCGCTCTCCCAGTTCCGCCGCCAGGGCTACGGGACGCTCGTCAACGTGTCCTCCACCTTTGGCACCGTGCCCGCGCCGTACCTGAGCGCCTACGTGGCCTCCAAGTTCGCGGTGCGCGGCTTCTCCGCGTCGCTGCGCCAGGAGCTGCTGAACACGGGCATCGACGTATGCACGGTGATGCCCGCCGCCATCGACACGCCTCTCTGGCGCCACACCGCCAACTACACCGGCTGGCGCATCCGCCCGGTGGAGCCCGTCTACACGCCGGAGCGTGTGGCCCGCACCATCCTCCGCGTGCTGCGCCACCCCCAGGACGAGGTGATGGTCGGCGGCGCCGGGAGCAGCTTCTCGGCGATGCATGGCCTGCTCCCCGGCATGTTCGAGCGCACCATGAAGGCCGGCACGGACGCGCTGCACTTCAAGAACGAGCGGCAGGGCCCCACCCCCGGCAACGTCTTCCAACCCATGGATGAGGGGGACACGGCCTCGGGCGGTTACCATGGCACCGGAAAACAATGGCTGCGTCGTCTATTGGTGGCCGGAGGGCTGGCCGCCGCGGCGGTGACGCTGCGCCGGCGTGCGGCCGAGCGGCACCTGGACGCGCGGCTCATGCACGCCCTGGGGGTGTGATGCCCATGTTTCGGGGGAGTCCCCATGCCGGGGCTCTTTTCGTGACGGGGCCATGACATGAACTGGGGAAGAGTCGCGCCCGCCATGAACATCGCCGTCCTCGTCAATCTGCGTGCGCGTAAAGGGACCGAGGGGATGGGCGGGCTCGTCCGAGACCTGCTCCCCCGGGCCCGGGTGGCCCTGACCCGTTCCCTGGAGGAAGCCCAGGAGTGGGTGGACCAGCTGAGGCACGATCCGCCCAGCCTGCTGCTCGCGGGCGGAGGCGACGGCACCATCACGGGCCTGCTCAACGAGCTGCGTTCCCAGGGTGTGGCCCTGCCGGCCATTGGCGTGCTGCCGCTGGGCACGGGCAACGCCTGGGCCCGCGTCACCGGGGCGCCGCGTCCCCAGGTGGCCCTGAAGCAGATCGCCGCGTATGGCGAGCGCCTGCCACCCCTGCGCCCCTTCTCCCTGGTGCGGGTGGAGGGCCGGGTAGCGCCCTTCGCGGGCACGGGCTGGGACGCGGAGATGATTCAGGACTTCAAGAACCAGCTCGCCTCCGCCGGTCCGCTGAAGAAGGCGCAGTCCGGCCTGCGCGGCTACCTGGGCGCCATGTTCACGCGCACGGTGCCGCGCCACCTGTTCGGCGAGGGCAACCCGAACGTCTCCGTCTACAACCTGGGCGCGTCCGCGCTGACCATCGACGCGTCCGGCGCGGTGCGGCCCTTGCCCAACGGCGGCGAGGGGCAGCTCCTGTACCAGGGCCCCGCGGGCGTGGCGGGCGCGGCGACGACGCCGGAGTGGGGCTTCGGCTTCAAGGCGTTCCCGTTCGCGCAGGCGGTACCGCACCGGCTGTCCGTGCGCGTGTACGGCGCGGGCGTGATGGAGGCCACGCGCAACATGTTCCGCCTGTGGCGCGGCGAGCACCCCATGCCGCGCATGCACGACTTCTTCGTGGAGCGCCTGCGGATGGACTTCGACCGCGAGGTGCCCTTCCAGATGGGCGGCGACGTGCTGGGCATGCGCCGCTCGCTGGAGTTCGACCTGGCGGAGGAGAACGTCAACCTGGTCGACTGGCGGCGCCTGGGGCGGCTCGTCGCCGTCTAGGACGGCGGTTCGCGGTCCGTTGACTCATCCGGCGCGGAAGCACGATTCGTGCGGAGGCGTCCGGAGCAATCGACGCGGAGCAATCCTCTCTCCTTGTCCTCCGTTACGCGATTCTGTCCAGGAGCGCCGGTGGATGGAGTCCTGAGCTGGAGTCCCGCCTCGGGAGGCGAAGCGTCACAACCTGTCCGACAGTCGGACAGTCTTCCCAGGGGCGCGTTCGTCTCGTCTCCTCCGGCACACTCCCCATCACGCTCGCAGGGAACGAGCGCCGGGGCCTCTGCGAACAACGGCGCCGCGCGGTCCGCCTCCACGGGACAGTCCTGCCGCGAGACATGAGGTGCAACCTCGATCGCCTCGTCGGCTGGTGCGAGGGGGTCCGCATCATCCTGCGCGGTGGCTGACGCGGGGGTGCTGGGGCTGCACTCCTGGGGGCGGTTGTCCTCGGGAGGCGCATGCTTTCGTGAAGTGGGGGCGAAGGCGTCCAGCACACGCTCATCGCACGCCTTCAGGAGTGCCGGCAGCTGGTGCAGGAGTGCCTGGGTGTCGCGCTCGTTCAGGGCATGCCTCGCGCACACGGCCCATTCGCGCAGCGACTCGCCGCCCATGAAGGGCAGCAGCCGGGCCGCGGTGCCTCTGAAGGCCCGCTGTAGCGACTGGATGAGGAGCTGGTACCCGGGACGTACCGCCGCCCGGGCCGCCAGCCGCAGCAACTCGAACTCCAGCTGCACGCACCGCTCCGCGGGGTGCCAGCGTGCCGCGTCCCAAAGCTGGAAGCAGGTGTCCCCCAGCAGCTGCAGGTCCATGACGGAGGCATTCGCGCAGCAGTCGGCCAGCAGCTCCACCAACACGTGCCGCTTGAGGTGGAAGAAGCCCTCCAAGAGGCGTCGGC
Organism: Corallococcus sp. CA054B; assembly: GCF_003611625.1. NCBI lineage: Bacteria > Pseudomonadati > Myxococcota > Myxococcia > Myxococcales > Myxococcaceae > Corallococcus > Corallococcus sp. CA054B. Next base: position 42,249 of record NZ_RAVY01000009.1, on the reverse strand, counting down.
ACTCCTCGGGGCGCTCGCCATGGAGCGCCAGGCCCAGGTTCTCCAGCGTCAGCGACTCATCCAGTGCCACCGCTCGTGCCTGGCGTCCGGGATGCTGCACCACCAGCCCCCGCGCCGACAGCCGCCGCAGTGCCTCGCGCACGGTGCCCCGGCTCACCCCATAGCGACGAGCCATCATCCGCTCCGAGGCCAACCGCCCGTTCCCCGGCAGCCGTCCCAGCGCGATCTCCCGCTCGAGCTGCTCCTCCACGTACGCCACGAGCCCCACCCGCACCATCACCGTTCCCCTCTTCGCCCATGCTTCGCCCATCCAACCAGACGGGTCTGACATGGACGTGAGGGCCGACCCGCCCTGGCGCCCGCCGGGACAGCGCGGCCTTGGGTGGCAGGCGACGCGAACTGGTCCGACAGTCGGACCAGTTCGCGGACATCGCCCCCGGCAGGCGGCTTCTGCCCGTGGCCTGCCCTGGTGTCCGTTCCAGCACGCTGTCACGGCCTACCGCTGCGCTCCGTGCGTCGCGCGTTCTCGTGGGAACTTCGGCCGCCGGGGGCTCATGAACCGCGGGAGACCTGTCCAGCCGCCGTGCGCCTCCCACATGTGAAGGCGCTTGCCGGCACCGTGTCCTCTGGACACGATGCCGGCTGGAGGGATTTCCCGTGAGCCATACCTATGAGTACCCGCGCCCGGCGGTGACGGTGGACTGCGTCGTCTTCGGGTTGGACGAGGAGGACCTCAAGGTGCTGCTCATCCAGCGCGGCGTGGAGCCGTACCAGGGCCGGTGGGCGCTGCCCGGTGGCTTCGTGCGCATGGACGAGTCCCTGGAGGACGCCGCGCGCCGGGAACTGGAGGAGGAAGCGGGCCTGCGCACCAGCCACCTGGAGCAGCTCTACACGTTCGGTTCTCCGGACCGCGACCCCCGGGGCCGCGTCATCACCGTGGCGTACTTCGCGCTGGTGAAGCTGTCCCAGCACCACCTCCAGGCCTCCACCGACGCGCGTGAAGCGGCGTGGTTCTCCGTCTGGGACACGCCGAAGCTCGCGTTCGACCACGCGGACGTGCTGGCCACGGCGCTGCAACGGCTCAAGGGCAAGGTGCGCTACCAGCCCATCGGGTTCGAGCTGCTGCCGCCCAAGTTCACGCTGTCGCAGCTCCAGCGGCTGTACGAGACGGTGCTGGAGCGCGAGCTCGACAAGCGCAACTTCCGCAAGAAGATCCTCGCCATGGACCTCTTGGAGGAGCTGGACGAGGTGGAGCAGGACGTCTCCCACCGCGCCGCGCGCCTCTACCGGTTCGACCACAAGAAGTACAAACAGCTCGAGAAGGCCGGCTTCAACTTCGAGCTCTGAACACACCCACCTCCTGTCACAACCCATCGGCGCCCGCTGACAGGTTGTCCCACGTCGCCTTGATTTCGTGTCACTTGGACACTATGTTGGTGTCGTAGGTACACAAAGCCGAGCGGCGCGGGGCCGCTCACTCGCCAGCAGGTTCCGGTCGTGCGAGCCCTTTTCGAGGGCCACGGGAGAGCCATGTCCACGCTGCCCTTCGATGTCGCGGTGGGTTCGGTGCAGGGCCGGGAGCACGCGCGCTCGGGACGCAACAACCAGGACGCCGCCTGCGTCCGGGAGAGCGAGCACGGGCTGGTGGTGGTGGTGGCGGACGGGTGTGGCAGCCAGCCGTGCAGCGAGTTGGGGGCGCAGCTGGGCGTGCGGCGGTTGGCGCAGGCGGCGCAGGCGAGGCTGGCGCGGGGCGAGGCGGTGGACGGCGCGGACTTCCTGACCGGGCTGCGCTCGGACCTGCTGGAGCTGATGGAGGGCCTGGCATCCACGCTGGGGCGGGACGTGCTGGGGGACCTGCTCTTCACGCTGGTGGGGGCGGTGATGACGCCGGCGCATACGCTCGTGTTCTCGTCGGGGGACGGGGTGTGGATGCTCAACGGCGAGGTGCACGCGCTGGGGCCGTTCCCAGGCAACGCGCCGCCGTATCTCGCGTATGCGCTGCTGCGCGGCGAGGACGTGCGGCTGGAGCCCCGGGCGCTGGTGCCCACGGAGGACGTGCACGCGCTGCTGGTGGGCACGGATGGGGTGGGGGACCTGCTGGGCCTTTCGCAGGCGCGGCTGCCAGAGCGCGATGAGCCCGTGGGCCCGCTGTCTCGCTTCTGGTCGGAGGACCGGTACTTCACGAACCCGGACGCGGTGCGACGGCGGCTCGCGCAGCTCAACCGTGAGTCGGTGCGCGCGGACTTCGCGGAGCGGCGGCTGCTGCGCACGCCGGGCCTTCTGACGGACGACACCACGCTGGTGGTGTTGCGCCGCCGGATGGGGAGGGCGTGAGGCCATGGACGTCTGGCTGGAGGGAAAGAAGGTCCGGTTGGATCCGCAGCGGGCGCTGGGCAAGGGCGGAGAGGCGGATGTCTACGACCTGGGCAATGGCCGCGCGCTCAAGGTCTTCAAGCAGCCCGAGCATCCGGACTATCTGGGCCTGTTGCCCGAGCAGGCCGCGGCGAAGGCCCGGCTCGTGGAGCACCAGCGCAAGCTGCGCGCGTTTCCCTCGGGCCTTCCCGCGCGCGTGGTGACGCCGCAGGCCCTGGCCACGGACAAAAAGGGCGCGGAGGTCCTGGGCTATGCGATGCGCAAGCTGGACGGCGTGGAGCCGCTGCGCCGGTGGAGCGAGCCCGCGTTCCGGCGCGCGGGAGGCAAGGCCTCGGACGCGGTGACGGTGCTGGCGGGGCTGCACCGGGTGCTGGCGGCGGTGCACTCGGCCAGCGTGGTGGTGGGGGACTTCAATGACTTGAACGTGCTGACGGTGGGCACGGACGCGTACTTCATCGACGCGGACAGCTTCCAGTTCGGTCCCTTCCTGTGCCCGGTGTTCACGGAGAAGTTCCTGGACCCGCTGCGGCTGGACCCGGGCGCGCAGACGCTGACGCCCGCGCGGCCGGCGACGGTGGAGAGCGACTGGTATGCCTTCGCCGTCACCGTGATGCAGTCGCTGCTGTGCGTGGGGCCGCAGGGTGGCATCCACAAGCCGAAGACGCAGACGGCCCGGCTGAACGCGGTGGGACGGATGCTCCAGCGCGTCACCGTGTTCCATCCGGACGTGCAGTACCCCAAGCCGGCGCTGCCCCGGGCCTCGCTGCCGGATGACCTGCTGCACCTGTTCCACCAGGTGTTCGTGGAGGACCGGCGCGGTGCGTTCCCGCTGCCCGTGCTGGAGGGACTTCGCTTCGCGGCGTGCGCGTCGTGTGGCCTGGAGCACGCGCGGGCCGCGTGTCCCACGTGTCAGCCGCACGCGGCGGTGGCGGCCACGCCAGTGTCGGCGGTGCGCGGTCAGGTGACGGCGAAGCGGACGTTCACCACCCGCGGCGTGCTGGTGCACGCGAGCGCGGAGGACGGGACGGTGCGCTTCGTCTACCACGCGGACGGCGCGTACCGGCGTGAGGATGGCCGCACGGTGATGCGCGGTGAGCTGGACCCGACGCTGCGCTGGGCGGTTCAGGGGGACGTGACGCTGCTGGGGCAGCGGGGGCGCGTGGCGGTGTTCGCGCCAGGCCGGGAGCAGGAGTTCCTGGGCGTGGATGTCTGCGACAACCGGCCGGTGTTCGCGGCCAATGCCAGACACCGGTTCTGGGCGTCGGGCGGCGGGCTGTGGCGGGACGGCGTGTACGGGGCCGAGCGGTGGGGGGATGTCTTACAGGGGCAGACGCGGCTGTTCGTGGGACCCCGGTTCGGGCTGGGGTTCCACCGCGCGGCGGGGCTGCGAGGGGCCTTCCTGTTCAACGTGGAGCGCAAGGGGCTGCGGGACGGGCTCGCGCTGCCGTGGCCGTCAGGGCAGCTGCTGGATGCGGAGGCCGTGTTCGACGCGGGCTCGGTGTGGCTGCTGCTCGCGGAGGAGGCCCACGGCCGCACGGTGCACCACGCGGTGTTGCTGGGAGCGGACGGAGCGGTGCGCGCGAGCGCCCGGGCCGACGCGGGGGACGGCTCGTGGCTGGGGACGCTGCGTGGAAAGTGCGCCGTGGGGGGCGCGCTCTTCTGCGCCACGGACGCCGGGCTGACGCGCGTGGAGCTCCAGCAGGGCCAGTTGGTGGCGGTGCGCGAGTTCCCGGACGCGGAGCCGTTCGTGGACGCGGGCCGGGGGCTCTTGCTGTCGCGTGAGGGATTGACGGTGGTGGGGGCCCAGGACCTCACCGTGCTGCGGATGAAGTGAAACACACACAGGGGGCTGGACATGAAGAAGACGACCGTGAAGGAACTGCCGCTGCCCGGGTTCTACAATTCCAACCACGCGGCGGAGTACGGCTACGGCCCGAACGCCGGGAAGCTCCAGCGCGACGCCGGAGCGTGGAAGGCGGCGCAGGGCGTGACGGCGGCGGCCACGGACCGCTTCAATCTGCACCTGCTGCTCATCGACGTGCAGAAGGACTTCTGCTTCCCGGATGGCTCGCTGTACGTGGCGGGGCGCAGCGGGCGGGGCGCCATCGACGACAACCGCCGCATCGCGGAGTTCATCTACCGGAACCTGGGGACGCTGACGAACGTCACCGCGACGCTGGATACGCACTTCGCCTACCAGATCTTCTTCCCGTCCTTCTGGTTGGACCAGGACGACCAGCCGCTCCAGCCGTACCGCGAGGTGACTCGCGAGCAGATCGAGCGCGGCCAGGCCAAGCCAAACCCCGCGGTGGCGAAGTGGTTGTGCGGCGGCAACTACCCGTGGCTGCTCAAGCAGGTGAAGTTCTACTGCGAGGAGCTGGAGCGCGCGGGGAAGTACACGCTCTACCTGTGGCCGCCGCACTGCCTGCTGGGCAGCGACGGGCACGCGCTGTCGGGCGTGGTGCAGGAGGCGCGGCTGTTCCACTCGTACGCGCGCGGCGTGCAGTCGTGGGCGGAGGTGAAGGGCGGCAACCCGCTGACGGAGAACTACTCGGTGCTGCGGCCGGAGGTGCTGATGCGGCATGACGGCCAGCCGCTCGCGCAGCGCAACACGCAGTTCCTGAAGACGCTGCTCACGTCGGACGCGGTGGTGATTGGCGGGCAGGCGGCCAGCCACTGCGTGAAGAGCAGCATCGACGACCTGCTGGGGGAGATCGTCGCGCAGGACGCGGCGTTGGCTCGCAAGGTGTACCTGCTGACGGACTGCATGTCGTCGGTGACGGTGCCGGACGGCAAGGGCGGCTTCGCGGCGGACTTCACGCCGCAGGCGGACGCGGCGCTCAAGCGCTTCGCGGACGCGGGCATGCACCTGGTGAAGTCCACGGACCCGCTGGCGAGCTGGCCGGATCTGCACCTGGCGTGACGCCTGGCATTGGCACTCACACGAAGGGAGACACGGACATGAGCAAGGCGAACGGGACGGGTGTCACGAAGCTCTTCGAGGACGCGCACGCGGAGGGCACCCTGAGCATGGCGGGGTTGCAGACGCTCACGGTGGTGGACCTGGGAGCGCAGATTCAAGCGGGCCTGGGCATCCACGTGGACGACGTGCAGGCGAGCGAGGTGGTGCTGGTGACGGTGATGCCGGATGACTCCGGGAGCATCTCGCACGCGGGGCACACGAAGACGGTATGTGATGGACACAACCTGGTGCTGGACGCGCTCCTGGCGAGCCAGCAGAAGGATGGCGTGCTGTTCCACACGCGCTACCTGAACGGACACGTGCTCAATCCGTTCCGGCCGCTGGAGGACGTGGTGCGGATGCACTCCAAGAACTACTCGGCGGACCTGGGGACGCCGCTGTACGACCAGGCGGTGGTGCTGCTGGGCACGGTGCTGGCGAAGGCGCAGGAGTTCAGCGGCAACGGGGTGCCGGTGCGCACGGTGACGTTGCTCATCACGGACGGCGCGGACGCGGGGTCGCAGAAGGCGCGGGCAAAGGACGTGGCGGCGCTGGTGAAGGACCTGCAGCGGGTGGAGAACCACATCGTCGCGGCGATGGGCATCGACGATGGGGTGACGGACTTCCGGCGCGTGTTCCAGGAGATGGGCATCGCGGACCGGTGGATTCTCACGCCGGGGCAGAGCGCCCAGGAGATCCGCGCCGCGTTCCAGGTGTTCAGCCAGTCCGCCGTGCGCGTCAGCCAGGGCGCAGCCAGCTTCAGCCGCACGGCGCTGGGCGGCTTCGGGGCCTGACGTCACGCCCGGAGGAAGTCTCCGAGCAGCTCGCGGACCTCCTCGGGCCGCTCCTCGGTCACCCAGTGGCCGGTGTCCCGGAGGATGTGGGGCTCGACCTGATTCGCCACCGCACGCGCCTGCGCGACGAGCGGTTCGCCCAGGGACTTGTCACCGCCAATGACCATCACGGGCATGGGGAGCTTGTTCCGGGCCAGCTCCCGGAAGGCCTTCTTGTCCTGGTCGAAGGCCTGGAAGTAGCTCCACGTCGAATGGAGCCGGCCCGGAGCCGCGTAGGCCTCCGTGTACGCCTGCCGTTCCGCTTCGCCGACGGCCTGGGGATTGGCGGCAAGGTCGGTCCAGAAATGGTCGAAGTAGATGCGCTCACGCCCCTGCACCAGCTTCTCCGCGGTGGCGCCGTTGAAGGTGAAGTGCCACACGTCCCTGCTGCTCATGACCTGGTCGGACCAGGGCTCGATGCCCGGCAGGAACGCGTCCAGGAGGGCCAGGCGTTCGACCTCGTCGGGGAACAAGGCGGCGTAGGCGTAGGCGACCATCAGCCCGATGTCGTGGCCCACGACGGAGACCTTGTCGAAGCCGAGCTTCTTCACCAGCGCGCGCATGTCGCGGGCCATCGTCTCCTTGTCATAGCCCCGCGCGGGGGCGGCCGAGGCGCCCGCGCCTCGCAGGTCCGGGATGAGCACGGTGTGCTGCTTCGCGAGCTCCGGCGCCAGGCGCCACCACATGAGGTGCGTCTGCGTGTAGCCGTGCAGCAGCAGGACGGGGCTGCCCTTGCCTCCGATGACGAAGTGGATCCGCGTGCCGTTGACGTCCTCGTCGCCTTCGCGGAAGCCTTCCGGGAAGAAGGGACGGACGGTGCTCGGCTGCTGGCGTGTCATGGGCGCCTCCTCGCGGGAGCGGGTTCACGCCTCAGGGTGTGCATGCCCCGTGTGCGTGAGGCGCCAGGTCGAGCGGGGAGTCCGGCGCTCGGTCCCCGGAACCCTCAGGCGTCCTGGGGCGGCTTCAGGCGGGCCTGGATGAACTCCAGGTACTTCGCGTCGTCGCCTTCGAAGAGCTCCTCGCCTCCGCCCATGTAGGCGCGGGCCAGCTCGTCGGCGGCGCGGGCTTCGTCTCCCAGCTCCAGGGCGCTCTGGCCGAGCCGCAGGTGGATGAAGGGATTGCCGAGCCCTCCGGGCGAGTGGACGGCTTCGCGGAAGTGCTCGCGGCAGTCCTCGAAGCGCTCGAGCTGGAAGTACATGTCGCCGATGGCGGCGCGCACCCAGGTGTTCTGCTGATGGTCGCGGGTGGGTTCGGGAATCAGGGCGAGGGCGGCCTTGAAGTGTTTCAGGGCCTGCTCGAAGTCTTCCTGTCCCGCGGCGGTGTCTCCCTGGGCGCAGAGGTCGGTGATGCGCTCGTGGGTCTCATCCGATATCGACGTCATCCGTGCTCCGGTGACCGGGGGAGAATCGCGGTCCTCGGCACAGTGTAGATGACCTGTCGTGAGTTGGAGACGCCGCTTGGGCACGAAACCGTGGGGACGGGCTGGCTGCTGGCTGATGCTGCTGGTGTTCTGGGTGGGCTGCGCCAGCGGACCCACGGTGCGGCTGCGCACGGAGCAGGGGACCCGGACGTATGCACCAGTGACCTGGGACCGGCGTGTGCCGGTCAGTGCACGGGAGTTCGAGGCGGCGCTGGCGCGATTGGTGTTGGAGGTGCCGCTGACGCTGCGGTCACCGAGGGTGGTGCGCGCGGTCGCGAAGAAGGGGGCACAGCTGGACCTGGGGCTCGGGTTCATGCTGCGGGACGGGTACGGGCGGTGGTGCCGGGCGCATGAGGCTCCGGGGGACTGTCTGTCCTTGCTGGAGGATGGGGCGGGTTTCGGTGAGCTGGACCGGCTGACGCTCGCGGTGGGCATGTCGCTGGACCCCTTGCGAGCGAGCATTGGCGCGGCGTTGCAGGACACGCTGAACCCGGAGTTCTTCGTGTCCGTGGTCTCGGGAGCGATTGCGTCCTGGGTGGTGTTGGCGGCGGCTCCGGAGCCTCTGTTCACCAAGGCCGCTGCGGTGATTGCCGCCGTGTTCCTGGCGTACGTGGGCGTGCAGTCGTTCCTCGCGGTGGTGAGGGCGTGCGGTGCGCTGAAGGCGGCCACGGATAGGGCGCAGACGTTCCAGGAGCTGGAGGAGGCGGCGGAGGTCTTCGCGCAGGCATTGGGGCCGGAGGTGGCGCGCGTCTTCGTGCTCGCGGTGACGGTGCTGGTGAGTCACGGCGTGACGGTAGGGCTGTCATCCGCGCTCTCCTTGATGCCGCGCTTCCCGGACGCGGTGCGGCTGGGCTCGACACAGGCGGGCTTCAACCCGGCGCGCGTGCTGGACGTGAGCGCGGTGGCGGTGGTGGACGGAGTGGTGGAGGTGACGCTCGCGTCCACGGCGGTGGCCATGGCTGCGATGGGCCCGCCTCCGAGTGGCAGCACGGGAGGTCCGGGCAAGTGGGTACAGGTGAATGAGTCGATGTCCGACCGTGCCCGCGACTATCAGGCCCAGGTGACGGGGGCGCCGAAGGGCTCCGCGTACCGGGTCAAGCGAGGGGACGAGGAGGTCGACTTCGACGGCTTCGATCCGGAGGAGCCTGTTCTGCTGGAAGCCAAGGGACCTGGCTACGAGCAGTTCTTTGATTCCGATCTGATGGCGAAAGGGTTCTTCAAAAATGCGGACGCACTGGCTGATCAAGCTCAGCGGCAGCTGAGGGTCGCTGGAGGACTGCGCGTTCGATGGGTGGTCGCGGAGGAGAAATTCGCGGATGCACTGCGTCTCCTATTCAAAGACCGCCGCGTCGGAGTGGAAGTACGCTTCCACTCCCCAAAGAAAAGAGCTGTACCGATCGAATGACCGACGACTACTACGTAGGCGCTTACTGGCTGGGACGGTCCGAGGATGCGGAGTCCTGTGCCACCCGAGCATCGAACCTGTTCGATGCACTGGGCCGCCTTGAGCCCGAGTGGCGGAGATGGCACGAGGCCGGACGCACGTTCAAGGATGCGAGTGCACGGACGTTCTCGACGGACCGTGCAAACTTCATGAAGCTGTTCGCTCGGAAGAAGAACCGGCTGGGTGACGCCTTTCGCTACTGGCTGTGGGCGGGAACCCATCCGGATGAGACAAGTCTGGTCGATGGTTACTGCGGTTCCGCGGATGATGTGCCGACGTCGATGTGCTTGGTCAGTCCTCCTCGCCGTGGTGACATGGCAGAGCGCGTCCTGTCCGCACCGCTCCTGCGCGAGGTGCTCCGTTCCGTGGTGCGTTGTTGGGAGCCGACGTGGAGCGTCGTTGCATCTCGGGAGTATCGGGACAAGGTGTCGCCTTCATCGGGAGACGCGGGCACCTTCGTGGGCTGGATGACGTACTTCTCCCGGCAGTGGGGAGAGGTTCCTCCGCTTCCTGCCCCTGTGCGCGTCGAGCCCGTGGATGACCTGGGAACCCTGGTCCTCCTCACGGAGGAACGCTTCACCGTGACGAACCCAGAACACGTCCGGCTGGCCACGGAGGTGCACCAGGTTCTTGATGCAGCCGGTCTACTGCGTGCCTTGTGACAGGAACACCTCCGCTGCTCCTTGCTGTCCCCGTGCTTGTGCTTCCATCCGGTGGAAGGTCGTGAGCGTCCGAGCCAGGCCGTCCACTCCGCCAAACTGGAAGCCCAGCTGCGTGCCGTAGCGGACGCAGCCCTCCACCTTTTTCGGCAGGTGCTCCGTGATGTCCACCGCCAGGGGTCGCAGGCCCTGGGGCACGGCGGCGTCGGGGCGGGCCTTGGGCTGGCGCACGGCGTACGGCGTGTCCCGGTAGTAGAGGATCCGGTTCGTTGGGATGCCCAGCCCCTTCACGGCTCGCACCACCTGCACGTGGTCCACGTGGCTTCCCAACGCCTGGGGCACGAAGACCCGGTCCGGCTTCAGGTCCCACAACACCGGCTTCAGACACTTCGCCACCTTCGCTTCGATGCCGTCGTCCGCTCGCGGTGGCTGGAACAGCGCTTCCGGGCTCGCGTAGCCCCGATGCGGCGCTTCCTCCAGGTCCCCCCACCGCACCTGGTCCACGCCCATGCAGGCCGCGAAGGCGCGGTCCTCCTTCCTCCGCAGGGCCATGTAGTCCACTTCCGGCCCCAGCCCCTTCGATGTCTGACATTGCAGCGCGAAGCCCTTCGGCTTCGGCACCGAGCGCGTGAAGACGGTGACGAGCGCCACCGTCCACCCCTTCGCCTTCAACGCCGCCAACGTGCCTCCACAGGAGAAGGCCACGTCGTCCAGGTGCGGCGACACGAACAGGGCCGTGCTCATAGCAGGTGCGGTTCCGCCCGGAACCGGCAGGTGTGGTCCGCGCGCTCCTCCGTCATCGCCGGGTCGTAGAGGTGCGTCCACCGCGTGTCCGGCCGCGTGCCCGTCAGGTTCCTGTAGACACCTTGAATCCTCCGCCCCACCGCCCGCCACGAGTACAGCTCCCGCACCTCGCGCAGCGCCGTCACCGCCAACCGCTTGCGCAGCGGCGCGTCGTCCATCAGCCGGCCCATCGCCTCCGCCAGCGCGGCGCTGTCCTTCGGCGGCACCAGCAGCGCATCCCTGCCGTCCTCCAGGCAGTCCACCACCCCCACCGCTCGCGTCGACACGATGGGCAGCCCGGAGGCCATCGCCTCCAGCAGCGTGTTGGAGAACCCTTCTGAATACGTGGGCGATACGAACAGGTCCCCGCTCCGGTACAGGTCCGGCGCCTCCGCGTAGGTGGACGCACCCGTCAGCTCCACCACGCCCTGGAGCCCCTCCGTCGCCACCCTCGAACGCAGCGCCTCCACGTCCGGCCCAATCCCAGACACCCGCAGCTTGAACTTCCGCCCGTCCGCCACCAGCCGCTGCACGGCATCCAGCAGCTCCATCACCCCTTTCCGAGCGTCCACCCGGCCGTGGTACAGCCACACCGGCACGTCCCGCAGGTCTCCCTGCGTCGACTCACTCCTCGGATGGAAGCGCTGCGTGTCCGTGGCGCCGGGGACGATGGTGAACCGCTCCAGCGGGGTCCCGTGGTGCTCGCTCACCTCTTGCGCGAAGGACCTGCTCCCAATCAGCAGCGCCCCCGCGTGGCCCAGCACCGCGAGCATCGCCTGCTTGTGCGTCCCGCAGCAGGTCCCCACCCAGTGCCCGTCTCCGCCCTGGATGGAGACGACGTTGGGCAAGCCCAGGAGCCTCGCCGCCTGCAGCGCCGCCAGGCCGCACGGATAGCCGTACTGCGCATGGATGATGTCGAACGGGCGGCGCCGGTGCTCGCGCACCACCGTCTCCACCATCACCTCCAGGTCGTGCTCGAAGCTCGCCGGCTGGCCCTGGTTGATGCGCTGCTCACCCACCGACTCGCAGCCCAGCACGTGCGCGCCTGGGATGCCCGGCGGCGGACCTCCTCCGTACACCGCCATGCCCGCGGCGTCGCTGCGGTACTGGCTCACCATCGTCACGTCATGCCCGCACGCCACCAGCTCCCGCACCAGGTTCAGCGCATAGACGCTCATCCCCGAGATGGCCGGGAAGAAGCGCCGGGAGATGAAGCAGATCCGCAGTCCGTTCACGCTGTTCACGCCGCCACCTCCGCGCCCGTCGGCAGGCGCTCCCTCAACCATTCCAGCGCCCGGGGCACCAGCTCGTGCGCCCGGTGCGCGTCCCGCGACAGCTCCACGCACACCAGCCGGTCGTAGCCCGCGCGCGTCAGCTCTCGCAGGACCGACGGCACGTCCACGTCGCCTTCGCCAAACGGCAGGTGCTCATGCACGCCGCGCTTCATGTCCTCCAGCGCCACCGTGCCCAGCACCGGCGCGAACTCGCGCACCGCCTCCGCGGGGGTCCGCTCCTGCGTCACCAGCAGGTGCCCCACGTCCAATGCCAGACGCACGCCGGGCACCCGCGCCTCCAAGCGGCGCCAGCCGTCCACCGTCTCCACCAGCATCCCCGGCTCCGGCTCCACCGCCAGCACCACGCCGCGCACCGCCGCGTACTCCGCCAGCCGCGTCACGCCGTCCACCAGCCACGGCCACGCGGCCTCCTCCGTCACGCCCGGGCGGGGCACTCCCGCCCAGAAGGACACCGCTTCCCCCCGGCACGTGGCGCACACGTCCACCGCGCGCTTCAGGAACTCCAGCCGCCGCGCGCGGCCCTCCGCTTCCGGGGTGATGAGCGTGGGCTCGTGCTTCCTCCTGGGGTCCAGCAGGAAGCGCGCCCCCGTCTCCACCACCAGCCCCAGGCCCAGCCGCTCCAGCCTCGTGGCGAGCTGCTCCGTGCGCTGCTCGAAGTCCGGCGCGAACGGGTCGAAGTGGTGGTGGTCCAGCGTCAGCGCCACGCCGTCGTAGCCACTGTCCGCGATGAGGCCCAGCGCGTCCTCGAAGCGGTGGTTCGATACACCGTTGGTGTTGTACGCGAAGCGCAGGGCCATGGCTCACTGCCCTCCGAAGCGGCGGCTCGCGAGCACCGCCGGCACCGCGTGGCGGTCCGGCTCCCGGTAGAGCGCGTACAGCCTGCCTACCCGCGCCTCCGCCAGCCGCACGTTGAACCAGACCGGTCCTCCCAGCCGCGACTCGGCCTCTGGCGTCAGCCGCACCGGCTGCGCGCCCGGCGGCGGCGCTCCCAGGCCCACCAGCGGGTCCCTGCGCTCCAGGAGCCTCGATACGTTGCGCTCGCCCAGGCGGTTGTACGTCATCGTCTCCACCTCCAGGCCCGGCACCAGCGCCTTCACCACGTGCACCTGGCGGCCCGGCGGCGACAGGTCCGCGACCAGGATGTCGAAGCCCGCCGCGTGCAGCTGCCTCACCACGTGGTCGCACCGGAGCGACGGGTCCTCCACGGTGGGCGAGCGGGGCAGGTCCTCGAAGCGCACCTTCTGGCGGACCGTCAGCGTGCACGCCGTCAGCTCGCGCAGCGCCGGGGCCGGCAGCCGCGCCCACTCCACCATCGCGTTCAGCGCGCGCGGCTCCTCCGCGTCCAGGTCCACCTGGGGCACGAAGCGGTCCATGTATTCCGGCGGCGCCACCCGGGCCACGTGGCTCAGCGGCCCGTGCATGAACGCCTTGCGTGCTCGCGAGCAGGCGTACTCCAGCAGCGCCTTGCGCAGGGCCCGGTCCCGGTCCGGGTCGGCCGCCTCTCCGCACGCCGTCACCATCAGCGGCTGGTCCCCCACGGACGGGTCGCGACCCACCACGTACAGGTTCACCAGGCCGAAGTCCGTGCTGGCCAGCTTCGCCATCACCTCCACGCCCGCGCGGCGGTAGAGCTCCAACAGCTCGCGCACGTCCGGCGCCAGGTCCGTGCCCTCCAGGTCCAGCACCACGCCCTGGTCCATGGCGCGGTACATCAGCCCGTTGCCGTCGCGCTGGATGAGCTCCAGCAGGCCGTGCGCCAGCGCCTGGGGCCGCGTCAGCCCCGCGCCCTGGCCGTTGGTGATGGGCGTGATGAGCGGGGTCTTCCCCTGCAACTGCCCGGGATGGATGGCGACGTACTCCTCCGGCACCAGCACCCGCTCGCCGGTGGCCAGCCGCTGCATCTCCACCCAGACGAGCGGCAGGTCCGGTTGATACGGACTGCCCGCGGGCAGCCCCAGCGTGAGCGGATCCGCCACCGCGGTGGGGCCTCGCGCGCGCACCAGCGCCGCGTAGCTGCCGTGCACGCGCGGCATGCGGTGCATCGCGAGCTCGCAGAAGGTCTCTTCCACCAGCTCGCCCAGCGCGCCCACCCGCGCCTCTTCGTCCGTGCGGCCGTAGCCGTTGCCGTGCAGCACCGCGCCCGTCCCGCCCCCCAGCGCCAGGCTGGCGGAGGCCACCGGAATCCCCAGCCGGTCGATGGGGTCGATGCGGAACAGCTGCAGGGCGCCGGTGGACACGGCGTGGTGATACGCGTCGATGGCTCGGGCAATGCTCATGACAGTTCCTCCAAGGACAGGGGACGGGTGTGCGGCATGCCCGAGAGCAGCCGGTCGAACAGCGCCAGCGCGTGCTCGCGGGTGACGCCACGCGCGAACTCGAACGGGGTGAAGACGTTCTCGAACGGGAGCTGCTTGAGCACCGCGCGGTAGCGGCGCAGCTCGCCGTGGCTCAGCGGAATCGCGTAGTGGAAGCCCTTGTGGCACGACAGGCCCGTGGGCCTGCCTCGCGCGTCCAGGTCCACCTTCAGCGCGTCGCCGCAGAACAGCGAGCGGGTGCGCGCGTCGTACAGCACCGTCTGGCCCTCGTAGTGGCCGCCCACGCAATGCAGCGTCAGGTCCGGCGCCAGCTCGTGCTCGTCATCCACCGGCCAGCGCACCTGGAAGGCCTTGCTGAAGCGCACCGCGTCCCGGTGCAGCACGAGCAGCGGGTCGAAGTGCTCCTGCAGCTGCCACAGCGCCCCGAAGCCGTGCGGATGCGACGCGGACAGCACCTGGAGGCCGCCCATGACCTCGATGAACTCCAGCGCGGGCCGTGAGTACCAGGGCGCGCCCTCGAAGCCGACGTTGCCCTCGGGCCTGCGCAGCAGCCACCCCGTGGAGCCCAGGCCGAAGGACGGCGTGCAGGTGAAGCCCCAGATGCCGGGCAGCGCCTCCTCCCAGCGCGTGCCGAGCCGCTCCGACACCTGGCCCGCCGTCTGGAAGTCCCAGCCGTCGCGCGGCAGCGCGTTGCGCACGTCCAGGCAGGTGGGGCAGCCCGTGGGCTGCTCGCGCGGGAAGCCCGGCTGCCACGTGCCGCAGTGGGTGCAGGCGTAGCGGGTCAGTGACATGGCGGAAACGCCTTTCCAGCCTGCGTCGCCTGCGTCAGCAGCCCCACGAGCCGCACGTCGCGCTCCGGCGCGAACGGCTGCGGACGGCCCTCCAGCACGCAGGCGGAGAAGACCTCCACCTGGTGGAGGAAGGGGCTGCGGTCCTCTTCCGGCGAGAGGGGGACCCACGTCTCCTCTCCCGTCTTCGCGTCGATGAGCGACAGGGAGCCGCCGGGCGTCTGGCCCATGGTCTTGTACGCCAGCGCTCGCGCCCGGGTGCCGATGAGCTCCAGCGTGCGCCGGGGGTACGCGTCCGGGCAGTTGTAGGCCACCTGCAAGAGGCCCAGCGCGCCGCTCTTGAACTGGCCCATCAACACCGCGCCGTCGTCCACGGCGTAGCGGTGCACGCGCCGCTGCGTCATGGCGGTGAGTGATTCCCACTCGTCGCCCAGCACCACCTCCAGCAGGTCCAGGCCGTGCGGCGCCAGGTCGATCATCGCGCCGCCGCCGGCCTGCTCCGGGTCGATGCGCCAGTTGTCCGGCGTCCAGTCCTCGGGCAGCCAGCAGGCGTAGTGGATGCGCGCCTGGGTGACGGTGCCCAGCACGCCTTCCTTCACCAGCGTGCGCAGCTTGCGGTGCGCCGCGTGGTGGCGCTGGTCGAACGCGGTGGCGTAGTGCACGCCCGCGCGCTGGCACGCGGACACCATGCGCAGGCCATCTCGCGGCGTGACGGCCATGGGCTTCTCGCACAGCACGTGCTTGCCCGCGGCGGCGCACGCCTCCGTCATCGCCGCGTGCAGGTGGTTGGGCGTGGCGATGTAGACGGCCTGCACGTCCTTGTCCGCCAGCACCGACCCCAGCGCGGTGTAGCGATTCACGTCGTCCGCGGGGATGCGCATCAGCGCCTCCGCGTTCGCGTCGCACAGGGCCACCAGCCGCGCGTTGCTCGCGCCCTGGAGCGCCGGGATGACGTAGTCCCGCGCCACCCAGCCACAGCCCACCACCGCCCAGCCCAGTCTTCGGGCCTTCGGCCTCGCCTCGAACATGGTCACCACCTCTCCGGAAGGTTCAAGAGCCAGCGCCGCCGCGCGAGCCGGACGCGCGATTCGTCCGCGCCGCGGGCGGTGGCCTGCTGGAGCAGCGCCGCGTCCCCTCGCAGGTAGTGGGCCGTGGCGTACTCCGCGGCCAGTCCCTGCGTGGGCCAGGCCGGGTGGACGCGCCCGTCACGCACCTCCAGCAGCGGGTTGGGACGCAGCCGCGCACCCGGCACGGGCACGCCGAAGTCGATGGCGCGCCGCCCCGGCCCTCCGGGCCAGGCGAAGGCGAGCGCCTCCGCGGCATCCAGTTGCCCGGGCGCGGTGGCCGGCACGCGGGTTCCTTCGAGGAAGCAGGTGACGAAGGCGGCGTCGTCGTAACAGGCGGCGCCGGGCATGAGCGCCGCGTATTCGTCCGGGCTCAGCGGCGTGCCGCCCACACCCCGCTGGTCCACCTTGCGGTTGTGGGCATGGCCCACGAGCACCCGGCCCGTGCTCCCCGCCACGCGGCGCAGCTCCCCCAGCACGCGGGCCTTGTCCGGCAGGAAGTAGAGCGCGTCGTGGCACATCACCGTGGCGCCCTCCAGGGGCGCGAAGGGCAGGTGTCCCGCGGACGCGTCCGCGCAGAGCAGCATGGCGTCCGGCACGATGAAGTGACGTGCGAGCCACAGCTTGGAGAACACGACGTCCACGCCCAGGACCGGGGTGCCTCTCACGGACACCTCGTGCAGCACCTGCCCGATGCCGCAGGCCACCTCCACCACGCAGGGGGGCGCGTCCCAGTGCTGGGACAGCAGCCCCAGCGCGCTCAGGAAGGTGGGGGCGGACTGCCGGTGGGCGAAGTAGTGGGCGACCGGCCCGAAGCGCAGTTGCTCCAGGGCGTCCCTCAAACCCAGGGCCCGCGACTCGACGCCCTCCACCAGGCGGGTGGTCTCCGCCAGCGGCGGAGGCGGGAGGCGCGCATGGTCGTCCTGGTCTCGCAACAGCAGCGCCTTCGCGTGGAGGCGGTCCCCCCGCTCCAGCGCCGAGACCACGGCTTCGCGCAGGGCTTCCCGGCCGGTGCGCAGGTAGGGAATGCCGTCCACGACGGGCCAGCGCGTGGCTCCATCCGTCCACAGCTCCGGCGTCACGGGCTTCAGGGGCAGGCCGGTGAAGGGATGGCGCAGGCCCGGCGGCGAGGCGGCGCACTCGCGCGGCAGGCTCATGGCCACACCTCCGTCTCGCGCAGCACGTCGTTGCCAAAGGCCTGGAGCGGGCCGGGGTGGATCAGCTCCAGGTCCTCCATGGCCTGGCGCAGGGTGAAGCCCGCCGCGCGCGCGTGGGCCTCCAGCTCCAGGACGCGGTCCAGCGTATCCGCGGCGTTGAAGGCGCGTGCCTCCGCCGAGTCCACGTTGCCGGTGAGCGCCAGCGCCTGCCGCACGACACCGGCCAGCTGCTCCGGCAGCGCGGTCAGCGCCGCGTCCGTGAGTCGCTTCGCGATGGGCTCCAGCCACTCACCCAGCAGGGACTCGCCGGTGTAGCCCGCGTCCGGCAGGGCCGCGTTGAAGAGATGGTGCGAAAGCCCCGCCATGAACGGGAGGGCTGGGGAGGCGCCGAAGCGTGGCGCGACGAGCACCGCGCCCACCGCCACCGCGTAGCAGTGGTCCGCATGACTCTCCAGCGGTGGGACGAGGAGGCGCGGCCGGTTCGGGGACGTGGCCCCGGCGCGGGGCTGACGCACCAGCCGCTCCACGAACAGGGGCGGCGGCACGTGACACGTCTCCTCCGGTGGCTGGGAGAGCGCCACGGACAGCCGCTCCCTCAGGCCCGGGTCCAGCGGCGCGGCCACCGCTTCCAGGCCCCGGTGCAGCACCCGCGTCGCGTCCAGCGGGGACAGCCCCGCCCGCTGGAGGACGTCCATGTCCAGTCCGCCCAGCCGCACCGCCGCCAATGCGCGCGCCGTCTCCCGCAGCGCGACGCTGCGTGGGTCCATGCCGGAGGCCAGCGCGGCCCAGGCCCGGCGGAAGCCGTGCGCCGCCAGGCCGTCCGGGTGGTCCGGGGTGCGGATGCGCTTGAGGTCCATCAGCTCCGACAGGAGCGGGCGGAGCTCCGCCAGACGGCTCGGGGACGCCGTGTCACGCGCGGGTGCGTTCATGGCTTTAGCCCCTGATGCGTTCCGGGCGGCGCTCCGCCTGCCGAGCGCGGCCCGCGCCAAGCCACGCCATCAGCCGGCGCTGCTGCTCCGCCATGGCGTGCTCCACGGGCTCGCCGTCTTGCGACATGGGGGCCTTGAAGAAGCAGCCCAGCGCGTCGATGACGCCGCACTCGCCCCGGCGCTTGGCCAGGTCCAGCGTGCGCGCCAGCTCCACGACGAGCGGCGCGGCGAGGATGGAGTCCTTGCAGAGGAAGTTGAGCTTCAGCTGCATGGGCTGCCCCAGGAAGCCCGTCACGTCGATGTTGTCCCAGGCCTCCTTGTTGTCCCCTCGCGGGCGGTAGTACTGGATTTGGACGACGTGGTCCTGGACCTTGTAGCCAAGGATGCTGTCCAGCGCGGCGCCCTTGGTGTCGAGCTTGTTCTGCTTTGACGCCGGGTCGTTGAGGGCTTCGCCGTCGCGGTTGCCCAGGATGTTGGTGGAGTACCAGCCGTCCACGTGCAGCGCGCGGTCGCGCAGCGCGGGGGCGAGCACCGTCTTGAGCAGCGTCTG
Organism: Corallococcus sp. CA054B; assembly: GCF_003611625.1. Lineage (NCBI taxonomy): Bacteria > Pseudomonadati > Myxococcota > Myxococcia > Myxococcales > Myxococcaceae > Corallococcus > Corallococcus sp. CA054B. Next base: position 23,677 of record NZ_RAVY01000009.1, on the reverse strand, counting down.
CCCCGTCTTGCCGTCCTTGCCCGCGATGGGCGCGCCGGTGCGCTTCGCCAAGAGCAGCAGCGCGGGCACGTCCGCGGCGACGCTGGGCGTGAAGTTGGCGAACGGGATGCCGTCCACGATGGCCGCGTACGCGTAGAGCATCGCGGGGCCGATGTCCGGGGCGTTCGCGTCCAGGGCCTTCTCGAAGGACTCCGGTGTGGCGAACTCCGGACGGGTGAGGTCCACGGCCTTCTCCGTGGAGGCCAGGTTCACCACCACCACGCGGTCCAGCTCCTGGTCCTGCTTGAAGCGGGCCAGGTCGTCGCGGATGGCCCGCACCTGTTCGCGCAGGGTGCGCGCCTTCTTCTCCGCGGTGCCGATGACGTTCTTGCAGAACTTCGCGTTGGAGGCCGCGGGCCACGGCCGCATGCGGCCCAGCGTGGGCGCCACCGCCTCCAGCTGCGCCTCCGTCAGCACCGCGTGGTTGCGCGCCGCGTGCGCCAGGTCGTCCTCGAACAGGTCCCAGCCGCCGAAGGTCAGCTCGCCGTACTCCACCAGCCCCAGGCCCTTCGCATCCGCCAGGGGCAGGCCCCGCGTGTCCACCCGTCCCCGGCGCAAGAGTTCCATGCCCGCCACCGCCGTGGTCGCCACCGCGCCGCCCAGTCCCACCACCGCCACGCCCAACCGCTCGTTGCCCGCCATGTGTAATGCCCCTCCCCGACCGTTGTGCCCCGTGCTCTCGCGGCGACACTTCGGCGGCGCCCCGGGGTGACAGGAGCCCCGTGGCTGGAGGCGCTTGCTTGCGCCCACTCGCTGCGAGAGTTCGTGGAAGGTCGGCACCTGCCCGGGGGCTTTCAACTCAGCCCCGGGACCGTGTGGACTGTCGGCTGGCGGAGGACGGCCTCAGACGTGGCGCAGCTTCCAGCCGCCGCGCCGGAAGAGGGCGGCGCTCGTCAGACCGAGCGCTCCGTACGTGACGGCGATGGCGATGAACGCGCCCGAGGGACCCAGGCCCAGGGGATGGGAGAGGACCCACGCGAGCGGCAGCTGGAGGCCCCAGGAGAAGAGCGCGTTCACCACGGTGGGGGTGGTGGTGTCGCCCGCGCCGTTGAAGGCGTGGGGCAGCACGGTGGCGAAGGCGTAGAGGGCCAGGCTGCAGCTGACGATGCGCAGGCAGCGCACGGCGTGCAGGCCCACCTCCGGCTCGGTGGTGAAGCGGTGGATGAGCGGCTCCGCGAAGACGAGGAAGCCCACCGCCACCACGCCCAGGAACGCGAGCGTGTAGAAGCTGGCGCGCCACGCGGCCCGCTCCGCGCGGTCGGTGTCGCCCGCGCCCAGGCTCTGGCCCACCAGCGTGCCCGCCGCGTGGGACAGGCCCCACGACGGCTGCTGCGCGAAGAGCAGGACGCGCATGGCCAGCGTGTAGCCCGCGAGCGCGGTGCTGCCGAAGGTGGCCACGATGCGCATCAGCACCAGCCAGCTGGACATGCCCAACAGCGACTGGAGCGTGGCGCCTCCCGACAACTTGAGCAGCGAGCGCAGCGTGGACAGCTCCACGCGCAGGTGGCGGCGGCGCAACTCCAGACGTCCGGTGCCCTTGAGCAGGCGGTACACCTGATACAGCACGCCCGTGGAGCGGCCCACGGTGGTGGCCAGCGCGGCGCCGGTGACGCCCATGGCGGGCACGGGGCCCAGGCCGAAGATGAACAGCGGCGCGAGCACGATGTTCACGGAGTTGGCCAGCCACAGCGCGCGCATGGACGTGGCCGCGTCCCCCGCGCCGCGCAGGATGGCGCTGATGAGGAACAGCAGCATGATGATGGGGAAGCTGGCCAGCATCAGCCGCGTGTAGCCCGCGCCGTGCTCCACCACGCCGGGCGCGGCGCCCAGGGCCATGAGCAGCGGACGCGCGAAGAAGCTGCCCGCGAACGCCAGCGGCACGGCCAGCGCGAGCCCCAGGCCCAGGGCCTGCACCGCGGCGCTCGCGGCGCGCTCCGGGTCCTTCTGCCCGATGCGGCGCGCGATGAGCGCGGTGGCGCCGATGGACAGACCCAGTGGCAGGGTCTGGAGGAGCGTGAGCATGGACTCGGTGAGGCCCACGGTGGCGATGGCGTCCGCGCCCAGGTGCGACACGAAGAGCACGTCCACCAGGGCGAAGACGGACTCCATCACCATCTCCAGCACCATGGGCACGGACAGCAGCAGGAAGGCGCGATCCACGGGCCCGGTGGCCAGGTCCTCGGTGGAGCCCTTCACCGCCAGCCACAGGGAGGCAAGGAGGCCCCTGGCTCCAGTGCTAGAGGGGGCGGCGTCCTGGGCGAAGGTTTCAGGCGGGGGTTGCGTCATGGATTGCGCGTTGCAACGGGACGCCTTCTGGCTTTCATCCCTCGCGGTTCCCCGCCTGCCGGCGCGCGCGGCCGGGTAGATTCAGGGCATGGCTTCCGGTCCCCGCGTCCTCCTCCTCGCCGAGCGCTTTCCCCCTGACATCGGGGGGCTCGCGCGCAGCGGCGCGCGCACCGCGGGCTCGCTCGTGCGGCTGGGCGCACGCGTGGACGTGGTCGCCTGGACCCGCACGGCGCAACCCGGAGCACTGGAGACGGTGCAGGACGCGGGGGACGTGTCGCCGTTCGCGAAGGGCGTCACGCTGCACCGGCTGGGGTTGTTCGGCAGCGCGGACCTGTCCATGCAGCACACGCTCGATGTGCTCGGTCACCTGCACTCGCGGCGGAAGTACGACCTGGTGTGGGGGCACTACCTGTACCCGCCGGGCTTCCTCGCGGTGGTGTTCGCGCAGAGCGCGGGGCTCAGGTCCATCCTCAGCGCGCGGGGCAATGACGTGGATCAGCTGATGTTCCCGCCGGGGGACTTCGCCCGCCTGCTCTGGACGATCCAGCGGGCGGACGTGCTCACCGCGGCGTCCGCGGACCTGGGCCGGAAGATGGCGATGCTGCTGGGCCGCGACCCGGGCGTGGAGGTCATCCCCAACGCGGTGGACACGGCGCTGTTCTCACCGGGCCCGGCGGACGCGGCGCTGCGTGAGCGGTTGGGCATCCAGCCGGGCGAGGCGGTGCTCGGCTTCTCTGGAGAGCTGCGCCACAAGAAGGGGCTGCCGTTCCTCTTGTCCGCGCTCACGGAGGTGCGGCGCGTGCGGCCCGCGTGCCTGCTGGTGATTGGCGAGGTGCGCGCCCGGGACGCGGAGCACCTGGTGGCCTACCGGGCGGAGCATCCAGAGGACGCGGCGCGCATCCTCATCTCCGGCGCGCTGGAGTCCCCGGAGCTCATCGCGGAGCACCTGCGGCTGTGTGATGTGTATCTCCAGCCGTCCTTGTGGGAGGGCATGCCCAATGCGCTCTTGGAGGCGATGGCGTGCGCGCGGCCGGTCATCGCCAGCGACGCGGGCGGCATCCCGGAGGCGGTGGAGTCCGGGGTGAATGGCTTCATCGTGGAGAAGGCGCTGCTCAACCACCTGGGGCAGGCGTGCCTGGACGTGCTGGGCCTGCCCGAGGCGAAGCGCGCGGCGCTGGGGGCGGCGGCGCGGGCGCGAATCGAGGCGGGCTTTCAGGCGGACGCGGAGGCGGCGGTGTTGTCGCGCGTGCTGATGCGCGCGATGCCCAGGTCGTCCGCGTAGGTGTTCACGAGCGCCTCCTGCGCGCGGCCCCACGGGAACTCGCGCTCCACGCGGGTGCGGGCGTTGGCGCTCAGTGAGGCGCCGAGGGCGGGGTTCGCGATGAGGTCCTTCACGGCCTCGGCGATGGCCTTGGGCGAGCCGGGGCGGATGCGGTAGGCCTCGGTGGCTTCCGCGAGCGCGCGCACCACGGGCAGGTCGCTGACGACGACGGGCGTGCCGGTGGCCATGGCTTCGAGGAGCTTCAGGGGGCAGCAGCCCTGCACGCAGTTGCGGTCGTTCACGGGCAGCGGCACGAGCACGACGTCGCAGGCGTGGTGCAGCCGGGCGAGCTCTTCCTGGGGCAGGGGTTCGAGGATTTCAACGGCGCCCTGGAGCACGAGGTCGCCGCAGCGGTCCAGGAGGGCGCGGCGCGCGTGCTTGCGCAGGGGGCCCACGAGGGTGAGGGTCACGGGCAGGTCGCGGCGCAGGAGGCGGCAGGCCTCGATGGCGTGGTGCACGCCCTGCCACGCGGTCATGGTGCCGCTGTAGAGCAGGCGCAGCGGGCGGCCGGCTTCGGGGGGGCGTGGAGGGGCGTAGCGGAACACGTCCAGGTCCACGCCATTGGGGATGACGCGCAGGCGCTTCGGATCCGCGCCGCGGGACATCAGGTGCTCGGCGGTGACGGCGCTGGGCGTGACGAGGAGGTCCGCGGCCTGGAGGCAGGCCTCTTCTTGCGCGAGCAGCTTGCGCATCAGCTCCGCGTCATCGGAGACGTCGGGGTGGTGGTACTTGAGCTCGATGGAGGGCAGGCCGTTGACCTCGTAGACGAGCGCGTCGGTGAGGGCGGCCTTGCGCCGGGCGATGGGGTAGCCCTCGAAGATGGAGCGAACGTGGACGACCTTCGCGCGCGGCCGGCCCCGCCACCAGGCACCCAGGTGCGAGCGGAACGTCAGCGCCTGGGCGACCAGGTCTTTTCCGCGGGCACCCAGCGGGTGGTAGGTGACGTGGGGCCCCAGGGCAGGCGGGGGAGCGCCGGGCGCATCGCCAATGGCCACGAGGTCCACCGGGCCGAACGCGGCGCCCAGGGCCTCCACGAAGGCGCGGATGTGCACGGCGGCGCCCTTGGGCGCGGGGAAGCGGTCGAAGGACGCGTAGACGATTCCGGAGGTGCCCACGGAAGAGTGCTACCGCGACGGCGTGCCGGCGGCAAACGGGGCCCGCCCGCCGATTCCAGGGAAGCGCGCGTAGGCGCGCAGCAAGGCGTCGAGGTGCGTGGGGTCGTCCAGGTCCAGAGGTGCGTCCGTGAGCTGGACGATCCAGCCTCCGGAGGTCGTGCGCTGGGAACGGGTCAGCAGCTCCGCGTCACGTGTTGCATCCGGGAACCCGAGGAGCCGCGCAGAGGCCGCGGACCAGTAGTTGAGCCATCCGAGGCGATGCGGCACCTCGGGCGCACGAAGTGCCTCTGGGAGCTTGAGCGCGGGCAGGCCCCTGGGAGGTTTGGGCGGTCCTCCCACCGTGGGGCTTGTCTGCAACGCGATGTCCGATGCCGTGCCGCTGGGGGTCACATGGCCCCAGAAGGCGTGTGCGGCTTCCGCCACCGCTGCGAGCACTGCCGTAGCCACGGTGATGCCGCTGGGCTCCCTGCGCCATTTCGCATGAACCTGGAATTGAGCCTGCCGGCCAGCGGAGACGCCCGCGGGGCTCTCCCATCCCGTCAGCGTCACGAGATGTTGTTCATCCCCGTTGCAGAGGAGGGGCATTCCGCGAGTTGGCTGTTCTTGGGCGATCCATGCATCCCGCTGCGCCAGCGGGATGAACCGGCCTTCGTCGGAGATCGACCACGAGAGGCTCAGTCCTGGAAAGGCCTGCTCCATGGCACGAGCTGTCCTGATGGGTCGGTCGTCATCCGCCACGAGCGCGGGCGCATGGGCGATGAGCAGAAAACGCGGTGGAGTTGCCATCTCAGCACCAGTCCATGACAACAACGGTGAGGCCATCAACCTCACTGCGCAAGGCTTCCATGTGCGCGGCGCTTCGGACTCCCACCGCGAAGCTGTATCCGCAGGCCTGCGCGATGTCGCGCTCCCGTGTCAGCTCCGCCGCCTGCTTCCTGAGAACGATTTCCTGCAGTGCCTCCGAGTACGCATCGAAGTTGTCGGTCTTGATCTCCCAGCGCGTGCGCGTCGCAGGTTGTAGCGCGTCGAAGGCTTTGCCGTTGACCAGCACGTTGGCGCCTCGGAAGGCGTTGCGCGGAATGTTGTCGGCGCACGTGTTGTGCAAACTGTTCCCCCCTTTGGGCGGAACCCGCTTGGGGATGCACTGCGGGCCGCGCCCTTGCGGATCCGCCGAGCTGGGAGGCCCTGGCGGAGGAAACCAGTCCCGTCCGGAGGCACTCCCCTCGGGCTTGGGGCTGTGCTCCGCCACGGGTTGCCGTGTGAGGGGGCGCGTCCGGGGCGCATCTTCATCCGGAGACGCATGCCGCAGCTCATACGCCTCCAACTCCTCCTTGATGGCGACCGCCACCACCACCACTCCGATGACGACCACGGCGCCCACCACGAGCTCCGGCTGCGTCAGCAGGCAGACGCCCACCACCATTTGCAGACTCGCCGCGTCCGCCGTGGCCACGGGACATCGCTGCTCGACGTCCCGAAAGCGGACTCGCCGCGTGTCCAGCGCGGGAAAGCACTGCTCCACCACTTCGGTCCAGGGCCGGGACGCCTCCCGCACCACACACCGGCCGTCGTCTCTCCAGGGAAGCTCCGCCGCGCGCTGAAGGTTTGCACGCCTCGGGCTCCGGGACTCGGGCGGCTGTGTCGTCGCGCAGGCCGTGACGAGGAAGAGCATCAGTGCGACGCAGGTGCGGAAACGCATGCCCCGGCTGCCATAGCATGGCGCGCATGTTCATGAGTTCCGTGGTGATGGTGGCGCTGTTCACGGCCGCGCCCGCTCCCAAGGCCCAGTCCCTGACGTGGAAGGTGACCGGCTCCGATGTCTCGTTCGAGATGTCGTCCAAGGACCTGCGCGCCCTGCGCGGCGGCAAGGAGGTCTTCGGCCTCCTGTCCCGCAAGAAGGGCTTCCTGGAGGACCTGAAGCCCGACCCGGAGGAGACCCGGGACATGTCCGACTGGGAGGCCAACCAGTCCTTCAAGGTGCTGTCGGTCGTGGGGCCCTGGGCGAGCTACGAGGAGTCCAGCTCCGGCTACACCGGCGGCGCCCACCCGTACGCGCATTCCGGCTACGTCACCTGGGACGTGACGAAGGACCGGGGCGCCTTCAACCTGCTGGACGTGTTCCCGGAGAAGGACGTCCTCCAGGCCCTCAAGGCGGACGGCTTCGTGAAGAAGCACGTCGGCGACGCGAAGGCCTTCGCGAGCGCGAAGACCGTGGCGGCCTTGCTGGAGAGCCTGGAGCCCGGCGAGGACTGCGTGGGCTTCCAGTACGGCCTCGACAACGTGAAGCGCTCCGTCGCCTTCCACCACGTCGAAGGCGACAAGGTCGCCGTGCGCATCGCGTTTGGCTACGACAACGAAGCCTGCCGCGGAAACATGTTCGTGGTGGGCATGCTGTTGCCCATCCCCGCGACCCTGAAGCCCGCCCTGGAGCGCGCGAACACGCGCCAGGAGGGCTTCCTCATGAAGGACGCCAGGAGCGCCAAGGCGCCCACCGTGAACTTCGAGTGGGAGGGCGCCGACGCGAAGAAGCCCTGATCAGGCCGGCTTTTCGATGTGGCCGTCCGCGTGCCGCGCGAAGCGGCCTTCCTCGCGCGCGTGCACCGGGTCGTGGCTGGGCCAGGGCCAGCCGCCGAAGCCCGTGCGCTGGTAGTCCGCGAAGGCCTGCTGGATCTCCTGCCGCGAATTCATCACGAACGGGCCGTACTGCACGACCGGCTCGCCAATGGGCCGCCCCTGGAGCAGCAGCAGCTCCGCCGTCTCCGGGCCGTTCTCCAGCACCACGTCCACGTCCGCGCGCAGCTCGATGGCGTTGCGCGCCGGCACCGCCCGGCCTCCCACGCTCATCTTCGAGCCCAGGAAGAAGTAGAGCATCCGGTTCGTGCCGCGCTTCGCCGCCGGCAGCGTCCAGCGCGCTCCCGGCTCCATCTTCAGCGTCCAGATGGCCACGTCCGCGTCCGCGTTCGCGGCCCACGACTTGGGCGGCGACGGCGGCGCCTGGAGGTCACCCAGGTTGCCCGCCACCACGGTGACGTTCGTGGCGCGGCCCGCGTCGTCCTTCGCCACGTGGCGCGGGATGACGTGGTTCCACAGCATGGAGAAGTGCGCGGGCACCATCTTGTTGGCGCGCGGCAGGTTGAGCCAGATTTGAAACAGCTCGATGTGGTTGCCCTGGTCCTGCTTGAGCAGCGGGAACATCTCCGAGTGGTTGATGCCGCCGCCCGCGGTGAGCCACTGCACGTCGCCCTCGCCGAAGCGCGCCGCCGCGCCCAGCGAGTCCGAGTGGTCCAACAGCCCGTTGCGCACGATGGTCACCGTCTCGAAGCCCCGGTGCGGGTGCTGCGGGAAGCCCGGCACCACGGTGCCGTGGTACATGTTCCAGCCGTCCCGCCCCGCGAAGTCCTGGCCGATGTCCCGGCCCGCGAGCGACGCGTTCGGCCCCAGCTTCTCGTTGCCCTGGGGGTAGCGGTCGTCATGGTGCACGCAGAAGAGGAACGGATCCGGCGTCCGCCACGGGGTGGGGGACGGCCCGAGCGGATCCACGCGGACCACGGCTTCCGGTTGCTGTGCCTGCTGCTGACTCATCTTCGACTCCTCTGCCTTTCCCGAACCGCGTGAACACCCCACGGTGGAGATGCCCGCCGCCGCGATGAGTTTCAGCGCCGCTCTCCGGCTCACTTCGTCCAAGGTCCACCTCGCGCCCGATGCCGTCGGCGCCGCCCATCCTACCTAACAGCCTGCTTCGCTCGCTGCCCGCCGCGGGACATCCGGGCCCTTCGGCTGGCATGGCCCCGCCCGGGTGCCGGGCATGTGAAGAGGGGACGCGTGGCACCTGTCGGCAAGACAGACCCGGAGTGGAACACCCTGGAGCTGCGCGCGCCCGTGGACGAGGTGCTGCGCGCCCTGGACGCCATCCGCCGGGCATGGGCCGAGGCCCGGTGGAAGCGCCGGAAGGTGACCTTCGCCGTGCTGGGAGGCATGGCCCTGTGCGCCGTGGCCGGGCCCTCGTCCCCGATGGCGAGGCGGCCCTCCCGGCTGGACTCCTGGCGCTCGGGCTGGCGGTGGTCCTGCTGTTCTACCGACTGTCCCTGCCCGAGCTGCTCCATGAGAAGTGGAAGCCCTGGTTCTCTCCGGACCGCCGACGGCGCCCGGGCACCTGCGGACCACGCACCGCGACGTGTTGTTCATGGACAGCAGATGCTGCTGAGCCTCTATCAGCTGCTCCACGTCGCCCGGCAGCCGCCGCCACCGCCGAAGGTCGTCCCCAAGCCGAAGCGCGACCGGAAGGCGAAGCGGAGCCCGAAGCGGCGGCGCGGCGGCGTTTGACCGGCCTTCGCGCGGACCCCTACGCTTCCGCGCAGGTCCGCCCGCCGGGCATCGCAGGGAGTCCACCGCCTTGGCGGTCAACGTCAGCCGCTTCCACGAATTCTTCCGCTACCAGTCCCGCGCGCCGGTGCCGGACCTGCTCAAGGACATGGAGGTCCTGTCCCAGCTGGACGCCCGCGCGGAAGGGCAGCGGCGCGCGCTGGAGTGGTCCGGGTGGTGCACCGTGATTCCGGGCGCGGTGATGGTCGTCCTGTCCTACGGCGTGTGGGCGGGCACCGTGGAGCGGGATGAAATCACCGAGGCGGGCGCCCAGCTCCTCACGGTCACGGGCGTGGTGGGCGGGGCGCTGCTCGTCGTGGGGCTCCTGCTCTTCCTGTGGCGTTACACCCTCAAGCCGCGCGACCTGGACAACCGGCGCTACGGCCTGGCCCAGGCGCTGCTCCGGCGCCTGGAGATGGACCTGGCCCCGGACGCGCCGGTGCGGCTCAAGCTGGACCTGCGCCCGCCGGACGTGCTCGACAAGCGCGTGAGGCAGGCCCTGGTAGGCTGGTGGAACACGGACTTCTTCGTCGACCCGTGGTTCATGCTGGAGACCCGCCTGGCGGACGGCGCCTTCGTGCAGATCCGCATGGTGGAGCGGGTCCAGAAGCGCGAGCGCTCCAAGACGAGCGCCAGCGGCAAGACGCGGACGAAGACCAAGCGCAAGGGCTTCGCCCAGTTGAGCGTGTCCGTGCGCGTGAAGCCGAAGCGCTACCCGGGCCTGGAGCGGCTCAAGGTGCGCGCCACAGCCGCCACGCGCCTGCCCCGCAAGGTCGAATTGGAGCGGGTGCGCGTCGCCCCGGGCCGGCTGCTGCTGCGCGCCCGGCTGTCCGACGAGTGGGTGGCTCGGGCGGAGCGTGAACCGGAGACCCGGGACGACGCATCCCGCACCGCGACGATGATGCTCCTGAGCCTCTACCAGGTGCTGGGCTACACCCGGCGGCGCGCGAAGCTACAGGCGGCGCGCGGACGCCGCAGGTCGGTTTGACCGCCCGGGAGCGGCTCCCTACGCTCACGGCCGTGTCGCTCGACCTCTCCGAATTCCAGAAGACGTACGTCTACGAAACCCGCGCTCCGGTGGCGGAGGTGCTGGCGGACCTGAAGCTCCTGGCGGAGCTGGACGCCCGGGCGGAACGCAAGCGGCGCGCGCTGTGGATCGCCGCCTGGAGCCTGATGGTCTTCAGCGTCGCCGGCTGCGGCCTCCTCTCCGCCGTGGTGGGACAGCTCTCGTTCGCGCAGCAGGACACGTGGGGGGGGATGCCGCTGGTGGTGGCCGTGGCGAGCTTCGCGACGGGCATCGCGCTCTTCGTCCTCCGCTCCCGCGCGGGCCGCACGGACCTGGACAACCGGCGCTATGGGCTGGTGGCCGCGGTGCTGAATCGCTTCCAGGTGGACCTGGACGCGAACGCGCCCGTGGACGTGAAGCTGGACCTGGCGCCGGTGGATGAGGAGCGCAAGGCCGTGGGCAAGCGCAAGCGGGGCCGGTGGGACAGCGAGGACTTCGCGGACCCGTGGCTGTCCCTGCACGGGCGCTTCGCGGACGGCACGCACCTGCACCTGTCCGTCGTGGAGCACCTGCAGAAGCGCAGGCGCACCGGCCGGGGCAGCAGCGGCAAGACGAAGACGAAGACCAAGCGCAAGGGCAAGACGCTGCTCCAGGTGGGGCTGCGCGTGAAGCCGGAGCGCTTCCCCGGGCTGGCGGATCAGCGCGCGAACGCGAAGAAGGCCGTGCGGCTGCCCCCGGAGGTCGTGCTGTCGCGGCTGGACGTGGCACGGGACCGCGTGTCGGTGCGCGCCCTGCTGGGGAAGGATGGGCGGGACTGGGTGGCGCGGAGGCCGAAGCCAGCTTCTCCCAGCGAGCCCACCGTCCTCCCACCGCATGACGCTTCACGCGTCGTGACGATGATGCTCTTGAGCCTCTACCAGGTGCTGGGCGCCACGCACCGGAAGGCCCCGGCAAGGGGCCGCTCCCAGACGGTTTGACCTGTCTGGAGGCGCCTCCTACGCTCGCTCGCGGCTCCCGCTGAACAAGGTCTTCCTCCCCGTGCCGCTCGAACCCGAAGCCTTCCAGAAGACCCAGCGCTACCAGGCGCGTGCGACCGTGGCGGAGGTGCTGGAGGACCTGCGGGCCCTGGCCCCGCCCGAGCGCGCCCCGGAGCCGCGGCCCGAGCCCGCCAGCCTCCGTGCGCGCAAGGGCAGGCGTGCCGGCATGGGGCTGCTCCTCGCTTCCGGGGTGCTCTTCGTCGCGCTCCGTCTCATGCCCTCGGGCCAGGAGGGGGTGTCCGCCCTGCTGGGCTTCCTGTGCTTCTTGACGCTGTTGGGCGGCGTCATCGTGCTCATCGTGTCCGTGGTCCATGGGCAGGTGGCATCGATGGAGATGTCGATGTCCTCGATGCGGGAGGAGCGGTTCGGGGAGTCGTACAAGGAGCAGCGGCGCCTGCTGCTGGCCACGGTGCTCCGGCGCTTCCAGGTGGACCTGGTCCAGGACGCGCCCGTGGAGGTGACGCTGGACGTGTCGACCCCGCTGGCTCCCGGCAAGCGCGTCCACCAGGGCAAGCACGGCACGTGGGACCGCGAGGACTTCGCCGACCCGTGGCTGTCGTTGCAGGGCCGCTTCGCGGACGGCACGCAGCTGCACCTGTCCGTGGTGGATCAGGTGCGGGTGCTCCGGCGCACGAAGACGCTGCCGGGCAAGGTGAGGCACCAGAACAAGCGGAGCGGGGCCAGCCTGATGACCGTCGCGCTGCGCGTGAATCCGGGGCGCCACCCCGGGCTCACGGCCCTGGAGGAGCGCGCGCGGGACGCCGTGAAGCTGCCCCCCGGTGCCCGGGTGAAGCGGGTGCGCGTGGCCGAGGACCGGGTGGAGCTGCGCGTCCTGCTGGAGGAGGGCTGGGTGGCCCGGGGCCCCAATGCGGCGGAGCCGTCCGAGGTCCTCCCAGGCAGGCCCCCGTCGCTGAACGCCCACAAGACGGATGCGTCGCGCGCCGTGACGATGATGTTCTTGAGTCTCTACCAGGTGCTCAACCACTCCAGCTCCCAGGGCCTGCCCGGGAACGTGAGGTCCGCGTCGTGAAGCTTCGTGTCCTGTTCCTCGTGGGCCTGGGAGTGCTCGGGGTTTCGGCGTGCCAGCAGGGCGGTGCCCCCGCCTCCAGCGCGCAGCCCACCCAGGCGATTCCCGCCAATGCCGCCGCTTCCGCCGCCGAGCCGAAAGACGCGGGCGCCAAGCTCAAGTTCAAGGATGGCGACGACCGCGAGCGCTTCTCGCTCAAGCCCAAGGACGACGGCGCGAAGCTCGTCGACGGCGAGGACAAGGAGGTCGCCCGCTACAAGTGGAAGGGCGGCGAGCTCAAGGTGTCCGGTCCGGACGAAACGGTGCTGGCCTATGTCACGGGCGGCCCGGACACGTTCCAGGTGAAGGACGCCGCGCGCTCGGCGCTGCGCTACACGCTGACGCGCGAGGGCTCCGGGTGGGTGCTCACGGATGACCAGGGCATGCTGCTCTACACCGTGGCGTCCGAAGGTGGCGGCGCGTCCGTGAAGGGCGCTTCTGGCGCGGAGGCGATCCACGTGAAGGTGCGCGACGGCAAGCTGTCCCTGCGCGACCCGTCCGGCAAGACGGTGCTCGCCACCAAGCAGCCGGTGTCACCGGAGGCCGCGGCGTGCCTCGGCTTCGACTCGCTGGACCTGCCCCTGCGCATGGCCCTGCTCTTCCGCCTCCAGACCCCCGCGGGCGCCGCGTCGCCCTGAGCCTTCCACGCCATGTCCCCTTCCTTCCCGTCAGACATGCCGCAGTGTCAGGAGACCTCCGGCTTCCTCTTCTCCCATCCGTGTGAGCGGGGGGCGACCACGCAGTGCATGCGCTGTCAGAAGCCCATCTGCCTGCTGCACATGCGCACGCTCGACGGTGGGGAGGTGGCCTGCGTGATGTGCGCGCGCACCGCTGACAACGGCGACGAGAACCGCGAGCTGTCCAACACCTCCGACGAGGACGACCCCAGCTACTACTACGAGGACTACGGCTACTACGGCCGCGACGCGTGGCGAGGCTCCGGGTCCTCGTCCTCGTCCTCGGGCAGCGACCCCAACGACTTCACCGAGGCCGACGGCGAGAGCGTGCGGCGCGAGGACGACGCCTCCTTCGAGGAGGACCTGGGCGGTAGCTGAGCGTGGCCGCGCGACGTCAGCACTGGCGCCTCTATGCGCTCGGCGGAGGCCTGGGGCACCTGACGCGCGCCGCGGCCCTGGCCCGCGTGGCCGTGACCCGGGGCCATGCGGTGGACCTCCTCACCAACAGCCCGTTCGCCCCCGGCCTGCCCCTGGAGTCGTGGCTGGGCCCCGGCGCCACCGTGCACCGCGTGGACGCGCGGCTGGACAAGGCCGCCACCGTGGCCGCGGTGGGCGCGTGGCTCGCGGAGTCCACGCCGGACGTGCTGGTGGTGGATACGTTTCCGCGAGGACTCGCCGGAGAGCTGGTGGCGCTGCTACCCACGGTGCGCGCGCCGCGCGTGCTGGTGCACCGCGACCTGAACCCCGTCTACGTGGAGCGCTTCGACGTGGCCCGCGCCGTGGACGCGTTCGACCTGCTCGTCGTGCCCGGTGAGGAGGCACCCTTCGCGCACCACCCGCGCGCGGTGCGGACGGCGCCGTGGCTGCTGCTGGACGCGGACGCGCTGCTGTCCCGCGAGGAGGCCCGGCGGCGGCTGGGCCTGGATGACGGGGACTCGCGGCCCGTGGTCGCGGTGATGGGCTGCGGCCGCCCGGAGGAGGTGGCGGAGGCCGGAGAAACCGTGAGCCGGCTGCGGACGTCGCTGGCCGGACATGCCGCGGTGTTGTGGCTCGTCCCCACGCCCCACGCCTCCGGGATGACGGTCTGGCCGGCGCTCCAGGTGATGCGGGGCGTGGACGTGCTGGTGGGGGCGGGCGGCTACAACACCGTGCAGGAGGCCCGGGCCACCGGGACGCCGCTGGTGGCCTGGGCCAGGCCCCGGCTCTACGACCGGCAGGCCCTGCGGTTGACGGAGACGGAGCGGGTGGGGGACGCGGGGGAGCTGGAGGCGAAGGTCGCGTCCCTGCTCCTGACGCCGGGAGGGTACGACGCGCGCCCCCCAGCCTGGCTCAACGGCGTCCACGCGGCGGTGGAGGCCATCGAGCGCGTCGCGCGCTAGTGCTTGAAGCCCTGGTGGCCGGCGACCGGCTCGATGCCGTGGGCCATGACGAAGTGGTACATCACCTGGGGGTCTTCCTTGGGGCCGCCCATCAGCTCCACCAGGAAGTGGCCCGCCTGCGGATCCGCGTCCGGATCCGGGGAGATGGAAACCTCGGTGACCTCGCGGCCCACCATCACCATCTCGCCCACCAGGGACTTGCCCTTGATGAGCTGGAGGACGTGCTGGCGCTCCTCTTCCATCAGCATCCAGTGGAAGTCGTCATGGTCGAACAGCGTCATGTCGGGAGAGCCACACCGCAGGATGCAGTTGGTGTGCTCCTGGAGCCAGCGCCAGAAGGCATCGAAGTTCAGGGTGCGGGCCGGTGGTGCGAGCAGATCCATCGGGTGACCTCATCGAGGAGAGCGGGCGCCCGAACGCCGGGGGACGCATCGGGCCGCGTGTCCGTGCTGACTAACATGGCCGGGCCTCGGGAGGCCGGCTCCTTTTGAGGGGCCGCGCCAGGAGTTGGCCTGCCAGCATCCAGGCGCGAATCCACGATATCGGACGCTTGTTGCTTTCCTTGGGAAGAGGGCAGCAACCACCTGGGTTGGCGTGGCCCGGAGGGAGGATGGGCAACCATGACGAAGCGGGACGCTGGCCGAAGGCTCGCGAGGAGGCGGCGATGAGCCTGCGCGCCTTCTTTTCCACCGTGGTGGGTGGGTTGGTCCTGCTCACCGTGGTGTCCGCCTCCCTGCTCGTGGTGCTGACGACCGCCCTGGAGCGCATGGCTTCCACGCTGAGTGAATCCGTGGAAGGCGTCCGGCAGGCCGAGGAGCTGGAGGTGGACCTGCTCGTCCACTCGCGGCTGCTGATGGCGCCGGGTGCTCCCCTGGTGGCGGACCCGTCGCGCGGGCGCTCGCCGCCCCAGCTTGAGGCCGACCTGCGCCGCCAGCTGCTGGAGATGCACGCCATCGCGTCCACCCTGGAGGAGCGCCAGACCGTGGCGGAGGTGCAGCAGCAGGTCTTCGCCTACCTGGCCGCGCAGCATGCGCCGGTCGGTCCCGGGGTGTCCCCGGCCCAGCACGAGGCGTCGGCGATGACCTCGCTGAACGCGGCGCTGAGCTCGCTGGAGCGCCTCATCCAAATCAACGTGGACCAAGCGCAGGAGGCCCGGCAGAACGCGACGAACTGGAGCGAGATGGCCGACCTGCTGGGGCTGCTGTTGGGCGTGCTGCTCCTGACGACGCTGGGCCTGGTGGTCTTCTGGCTGCGGCGCTTCGCGCTGCGCCCGGTGACGGCGCTGCGCAGCGCGATGGCCGGCTTCGGCCGGGGCGGGCGGCACCTGCGCGCGCCCGAGGAGGGCCCGCTGGAGATCCGCGACATGGCCCGCACCTTCAACGAGATGGCGGACAGCCTGACCCACCAGCAGGAGCAGCAGCTGGCGTTCCTGGCGGGCGTGGCGCACGACCTGCGCAACCCCCTGTCCGCGCTGAAACTGTCCACGGCGCTGACGGGCCGCGGAGAGGTCACCCCGGAGCGGATGCAGCGCACGCTGTCGCTGGTGCGCAGGCAGGTGGCGCGCCTGGACCAGATGGTGGGGGACCTGCTGGACGCGACCCGCATCGAGGCCGGTAAGCTGGAGCTCCAGCCGGAGGTGCGCGACACGCGCGAGCTGGCGCGCTCCGTGGTGGAGCTGTACCAGTCCAGCGACTCCGGGCACATGCTGGAGCTGGTGGTGCCGGACACCGCGGTGCTGGTGCGCGCGGACCCCTCCCGGTTGGAGCAGGTGCTGAACAACCTGGTGAGCAACGCGCTCAAGTATTCCCCTTCCGGCAGCCGCGTGGAGGTGTCCGTGCGCGGCGACGGCGAGCACGTGGTGCTGGCCGTGGCGGACCAGGGCATCGGCATGTCGCAGGAGGATCTCCAGGGGCTCTTCGTCCCGTTCCAGCGCGCGGGCAACGCGAAGCAGCGCGCCCCGGGCGTGGGGCTGGGGCTGTCGGTGTCGCGGCGGATCATCGAGGCGCACGGCGGGCGCATCGAGGTGGAGAGCCAGCCCGGCCAGGGCTCCGTGTTCCGCGTCCACCTGGCCCGGGTGTCCGCGGGTTCGCCCAGGACGCCCGTGCCCTCCGCCGAGGCGGAGCCCGCCCCAGAAGGCTCCGGAGCCGGCTCCGGCGCTGTGCACTGAAGGCCGGGGCAACCGTTGCCTGAAACGGGCCCGGATGAAGCGGAGGGATGCGCGCGGGCGGGGCAGGGCGTACCTTGCGGCCTCATGTCAGGAGCCGTCTGGATGATGAAGCGTTCTCACCGGGCCGTGCCGCTGGCCGCCGCCCTGCTGGTGCTGGGAGGGTGCGCGGGGCGCACGCAGACCGAGCCCCCCGTGTCCCCCGCCCAGCCCGTGCGGGAGGCGCCGTCCTCCGTCGTCCAGTCCCAGGAGGGGGGCTTCAGCGTGACGTTCCCCGGCCCCGTCACCGAGGAGCGCCGCGTGCAGCCCACGGACGTGGGCGAGGTGACGCTGCACACGTTCATCGCCGCGCGCACGCAGGAGGACACCGCCTACTACGTCTCCTATACGGACTTCCCGCTCGCGGCGGTGGCGCAGGTGCGCCCGCGCGACGTGGTGGACCGCGCCAGCCAGGGGGCGCTGGAGGCCCTGGGCGCGACGGCCATCACCGCGAAGACGCTGGAGCTGGAGGGCGGCTTCCCCGGCCAGGAGGTGGGGGGACTGTCCGGTCCGCGCCGCCTCCGGGGCCGCTTCTTCATGGTGGGCCCGCGCCTGTACCAGCAGCTGCTGCTGCACCCGGAGGGGCGCGCGCCGCAGGACGCGGACCGCTTCTTCGACTCGTTCCGCCTGGACCCGGTCGTGGTGGGCAAGCTGGGGCAGCGGACGACGGGCGGCTGACGGGCTTGCTCTTCAGTGCAGCGGGTGCACGAAGCGGCGCACCCCGGCGAGCAGGGCCTCGCGGTCGAAGGGCTTGGAGAGCACCTCGCGGATGGCGGGGTGGCGCTCCTCGCCGGAGCTGATGGCCATGACGGGCAGGTCCGCGAAGCGGGGCTCGCGGCGCAGGGCGTCCAGCAGCCGCCAGCTGTCCTTGCGCGGCGTCCACATGTCCACGAGCAGCAGCGCGGGGCACGGGTGCGCTTCCAGCCACGCGAGCGCCTCGTCACCGCTCTCCGCGGCGGCGACGGTGTGCCCTTCCGCGACGAGGATCTCCACGAGCGCGTCGCGCAGGTCGCTGTCGTCCTCGACGAGGAGGAGGGTGGGGGGCGCGCGGCTCATGTGCCCCGACGCATAGGGCAAGCACGCCGGGAGTGACAGGGAACATCTGCCGGGTGCGACCGGTAGCGGGGCGCGCTTCAGCGCTCGTCGAACATGGCCTGGAGCACGCGCCAGGCGAGCTTCAGCTCGGAGCCGGAGCGGCACGCGAGGAAGTCGCAGATCTCCGCCACGCCGTCGGTGCGCTCCAGGTCGAAGGAGTGGAAGAGCGTCTTGAGGGACACGTCCAGCCCCACGGACAGCTTGCCCAGCGTGTCGAGCGACGGAGAGAAGGCACCGCGCTCGATGCGGCGGATGGCGTCCACCGACAGGTCACTGCGTTCGGCGAGCGCTTCCTGCGTGAGCGAGCGGCTGTTGCGCATGCTGCGCACGTGCTCGCCAAATCGCCGGTGGAGCTTCGTCCACGTTGTGAGCCGGTTCTTCGCCATCATCGCGGCGGATAATTTGGGGCCGCGTCGCGCCATGTGAAGGGACCCTGTTCGCGGCCAGACCCTGCATTTGCACTGGGGTACGGGAAACCTGCTCTTCCCCGGGGCTGGCCGGCCTGGACGTGCGGTCCAGGACGGATTCAATGTCCGGGATGCCACGACGGGGCGGCTCGCGAGGCGGCCGAGCGTGGGGTCCAGAACATGCGTGTCCCCGGGCTTTCGTCTACGCTCGCGGACCCCATGACGGTTCTCGATGTCTCGCGCGGGCTCCGGCGGGCGGGGTTGCTCGCTCTCCTGGCAGGGGTCCTGCTCCCCGGGTGCGAGTCCCGCACACCCCCTCACCGTTTTCCCCTGAAGACGACTCTCGCGACGGACTCCGTGCCGCCCGCATCCGTGGAGGCGCAACCTTCCACGGGTGCTGAGTCCGCGGGTTCGCCCCAGGTGGTGCCCGCTTCCGCGAGCCTGCCCGCGCAGACGTCAGGCAAGGCGCGTCCGTTGGCGCGCTCCGCGTTCCGTGCGCTGCCGCCCACCACCGAGCGTGCCGGACGGCTGCATGCGCTGGCCACGCGGTTGAAGGCTCCGGGCGGCGCGGTGGAGGACCCCTGTCTGGAGACGGGTGACGCCGGCTGCGCGCGGTCCGCGCTGACGCCGTTCTTCACCGCGCTGGACGGGCTCGTGCAGGCGCCGGGGACGACGCCCACCGTCATCGCCGCGTTCGGCAACTCGCTCATCGCGGGGGACCGCATCGTGGACGTGGTCCGCGAGGAGCTGGCCGCGGGCTTCGGTGGCGCGGGCCGGGGCGTCCTTTTGGTGGACCGCATGGCCCCCTACGGCGGACGGGGGCGCACGGCCGCCGTGAGCAACGGCTGGCAGCCGCGCACGCTGGGCGAGCTGAAGGCGCCGCCGCACCCGTTCGGCATCACCGGCGTGTACCACCTGGCCACCGAGAACCGGGCCCGGGGCCGCTTCAAGCTGGAGGGCGAGCCGCGCGGGACGCTGTGGTGGAAGGACGTGAAGGGCGCGGGCCGCCTCGTCGTGTCCGTGGACGGCACGGTGCTGGCGCGCACGGAGCCGCGGGAGGACGGGGCCAGCCGCACCACGTCCTTCGACCTGCCCGCGGGCGCGAAGTGGCTGGACATCACCGCGGAGGGCAAGGGCGCCATCGTGCAGGGCGTGGTGCTCCAGAAGGACGAACCCGGCATCGTGCTGGACATGCTCGGCGTGCCGTCCGCGGATGCCACGCTGTATGGCCGGCTGGAGGAGGACGCGCTGAAGGCGCAGCTTCAGCAGCGCGATCCGAAGCTGCTGCTCTTCTTCCTGGGCGGCAATGAGTCCAAGCGCCTGGAGTGGAAGCGCACGGACCTGCCCACCGTGCGCCAGGACCTGGGCGCGCTCCTGCGCCGCGCCCGCGCCGCCGCGCCCGGCAGCGCGTGCATGGTGGTGGGCCCCATGGACGCGGTGCAGGACGGGCACGCGAAGGGCAAGCCCCTGACGCAGCGGCCGTTCCTGGAGGCCGCCATCCAGGCCGAGCGCGAGGTGGCGCTCGCCGAGGGCTGCGGCTTCTTCGACCTCTACGCGGCGATGGGCGGCGCGGGTTCACTCGCGCGCTTCAACCAGGCGGGGTTCATGCACGAGGACCTGGTGCATCCGCGCGGCCATGGATTGGACCTGCTGGGGCAATTGGTCTCGGACGCGCTGCTCGCGGGCTGGGTGAACGAGGGCGCGGTGCCGGCACCGGCGCTCACGACCTCGCGTGAAGCGGCAGTGGACACCGGTGCGAGCGGCCAGACCGCGGAGGCGGTGCCATGAAGCGGCTCTTCGTCGCGCTGTGGTTGTTGGTGCAGGCAGGGCCCGCGTTCGCGCAGACGCCCGCCGAGAAGCCCGCGTCTCCGCCGGAGTCCAGCGCGAAGGTCGCGCCGGAGCCGGACGCGAAGGCCTCCGGGTTCCCGCCGGAGGTGCAACGCGCGCTGGACGCGCTGGTGCGCGCGGACCTGAAGCAGGGCCCCACCGCGGGCCTGTCCGTGGGCGTGATGCGGGGCGGCCAGCGGTGGATGAACGGCTACGGCTACCGCGACGTGGCGAAGAAGCTGCCGGCCACGGTGCGCACCACGTACCGCATGGCGTCCATCACCAAGTCCTTCACGGCGGTGGCCGTGATGCAGCTGGCGCAGGCGGGCAAGCTGGACCTGGACGCGGACATCCACACGCTGGTGCCCGAGTACCCGGTGAAGCAGTGGCCGGTGTCGGTGCGGCAGCTGTTGGGCCACCTGGGCGGGGTGCCCACCTACGACAGCCCGAGCGCCGGCAACAACACGAAGCCGGTGACGACGAAGGAGGCCATCGGCCTGTTCGCGGACCGGCCGCTCGTGTCGGAGCCGGGCACGCGCTACCTGTACACGACGTGGGGCTTCAACCTGCTGGGCGCGGCGGTGGAGACGGCCTCCGGCCAGCCCTATCGCGAGTACCTGCGCGACCACGTCTTCGGCCCCGCGAACATGAGCCACGCGGACGTGGATGAGCTCAGCACGCGCGACGCGCAGCAGGCGGTGGGCTACCGCGTGTCGGGCGCCACGCTGAAGCCCTCGCGCTTCCTGGACGTCACCAGCCGCTTCGCGGGCGGCGGCACGCGCGCGACGGTGGAGGACCTGCTGGGCTTCGCGCGCGCGGTGCTGGACCACAAGCTGGTGACGCGCGAGACGATGGGCCGCATGCAGGCGTCGATGGTGACGCGCGACGGGCACATCACCGACTACGGCATGGGCTTCGCGACCTATCCGCTGCGGGGCCACTACATCGTGGCGCACGCGGGCGGCCAGCCGGAGACGACGACGCTGCTGGTGCTGCTGCCGGCGGAGGACACGGCCATCGCGCTCGCCACCAACGTGGAGGACGAGGCGAAGCGGCTGCGCCGGCTGTCCATCCGGTTGATGGAGACGGTGCTGGACGAGGGCGCGCCGGCCCGGGGCGGCCACTTCACGGACCCCGTGGACGCGGTCGTCTACGAGGGCATGGGGCGGCTGGCGAGCTACGGGCTCGCCTACCACGACTGGGCCACGCGCGGTCCGGGCACGCTGCCGCGGGAGACGGACCTGGCGGGGGCGTTCGCGAAGGTGTCCTTGCTCTTCGAGCGGGCGGCGATTGCCCGGGACGGCCGGGGCGCGATGGAGCGGATCCGCGGCGCGCACGAGCCGCGCGCCGAGTCGCTCTTCATCCGCGTGGGCGCGCACATGGCGGCCACGGTGGAGAAGGCGATGGGCGCGGAGCGGCTGCGCGCGTACCGGACGCAGGGCGCGGCGGGCTTCTTCGCGGACTACCTGGCGGCGTGCGAGACGCTGAAGTGTCCGGAGACGGAGCGCTTCAGCCCGTCCGTTCGGAGCGACGTGGCGCGCTTCGTCGCGGGGTGGAAGCGCGCGGAGGTGCCGGCGCTGAAGCGCACGCGCCTGGAGGCGGCGAAGGATCCGGAGCGGCTGTGGCCGTCGCTGAAGGAGGCGGCGGTGCGCGCTCCCGCCGTGCGGCCGGACTACACGGACGAGCTGCTGACGCTGGCGGACCGCGCGAAGCGGAAGCCGGTGGATCGGATGCGCTGGCTGGAGCGCGCGACGGAGCTGCATCCGGAGTCGATGGACGCGCACCTGGCGCAGGCGGTGGGGTTGCTGGAGGCGGACCGGGAGCCGGAGGCGATTCCCCACGTGCGTGAGGCGTTCGAGACGCCGGAGGGCTCGCTGGTGTTGTCGCCCACGGGTTTCCTGAAGCGGCTGCTGGACACGCGTTCGCCGAAGGTGGCGCGGGGCCTGTTGCGAGCGGCGGTGATGCTGCATCCAGACGCGCCTGAGTTGTGGGACGCGCTGGCGAAGCGCGAGCGGGCCCTGGGCGACGCGGGCGCGGCGAAGGCGGCGCTGGCCCAGGCGAAGCGAGCCCGTCAGGTCCGGGCCGCGCAGGAGGCCCGGGCTCCGAAGGCGCCGGGCGTCGTGGCCCCGGCGGGGAGCGCGCCAGCGCAGGACAAGGCCGGGAACACGTCCCCCACGGTGCCGGTGGATCCGGAGTCCTCGCCGGAGCCGTAGCGCCCGAGGTGAATCGGGCGTTCCGGGAAGGCACGGCTCCCGAGCCGTGCGAGGATGCGCGGCGATGACGCCTTCCTGTCCTTCCTGTCAGGCCCCCTTCACCCCCGGCGCGGAGACGTGCGCGCGGTGCGGGGCCTCGCTGCTGGTGGCCCCGGCTCCCGGCGGCGCCGAGCCCGTCTGCGCCGTGCACCCCGAGTGGCGCGGCGTGGCCACCTGCCCGCGCTGTGGCGCGTTCGCCTGCGCCCGCTGCCTGCGCCAGGGCCCCGAGGGCACCGTCTGCGCCACCTGCCTCGAACGTGAACCCCTGGGCCAGCTGCCCTGGGACCAGCGCGCGGAGCTGGGGACGCTCAAGGCGTTCTGGCGGACGTGCTACGGCATGTTGATGCGGCCCACGGAGACCCTCCGGGGCGTCAACCCCGACGCACCCGTGAGCAGCTCCATGGGCTTCGTGATGCTGTCGGCGATCGCCGGCTTCCTGACGACAGGCCTCGTCTACACCGCGATCATCGGCGTCATCATGGGGCTCGTCCCCGAGACGGAGACGAGCGGCGCGGATCCAAAGGACGTGAAGCTGTGGATGACCATCGGCATGGCGGCCTGGACGGTGCTCATGCCCATCGTCAGCACCGGCATGACCCTGGTGAACGCGGGCCTGGACCACCTCATCCTCCGCATGGGCGGCGTGGAGCACCGCTTCTCCGTGACCATGCGCGCGCACGCCCTCTCTCAGGCGCCCTACATCGTCGGCGTGATTCCCTTCGTCGCCGTGTACGCCGCGCCCTTCTGGGCCGTGGGCCTGCGCGCCTTCACCTACCGCACGCTGCACCGCACCAGCTGGGGCACGGCGATCGCGGGCGCGTTCCTGGCGCCCGTGCTCTCCTGCTGCCTCTGCGGCGGCGTCTACGGCGCCATCGTGTTCGCGGCCCTCAAGAGCACGGGCCAGGTCTGAGGCACGTCTCGCGCGACTAGCGCTGCCCGGTCGCCACCGTGGCCCCGTGCGGCACCAGCGACGACGGCTCCGGCCAGAAGCGCGCGCTCCGGAAGCCGTCGAAGGACGCCGCCAGGCGCCGCGAGCCCAGGTCGTAGACGCGCGCCTGCGTCTCGCCCGCGAGCATCAGCAGGTCCCCGCGCGCCATCGCCCGCACGGGGCTTTGGGCGGGCAGGGCGAGTCCCTCGGGCTCGCGCAGGTGGCCGTCCTCCGCCTCCCAGCGCACCGGCATCATCAGCGCGGTCTGCTCGCCCGCGGTCTGCCACGCGAACAGCGGACCGCCGCGCGACTCCACGCGCGCCCAGCCGCCGAACACGGCGTGCCCCCGGTCCGGCACCACCGCGTCGAGCCGGACCGCGTCCTGGCTGCCCTCGTCCAATCCCTGCGCCACCAGCGCGTCCAGGTCCCCGGCCACCGTGGAGGACACCAGCATCTCCGTGGTGGCGAGCGCGAACACCGCGTCCCAGTCACCGCGCGTGGCCACCGTCTCGATGCGCTTCCACATCCCCGCATCCAGCCGGTACGCGTGCGCGAGCCCCGCGCCCTCGTCCAGCTCCGGGATGGGGATGCGCCGGCCCTCGAAGAGGAAGACGTCGTCGCGCCGCACCAGCTCGCCCGTGTACGCGGTCAACGCCACCAGCCGCCCCACCGAATCG
>NZ_RAVY01000099.1:0-34572 GCF_003611625.1 Corallococcus sp. CA054B | reverse complement strand
CCCCCACCCAGACGCTGGAGGCGAGCAGTGCACCGCTCGCGCTCCACACGTGCACCTCGCATCGGGTGAGAGGCGCGAGCGGATCCCGGTAGAAGCGCACCTTGTCGAGGACACCGGGGGCCGAACTCTGGAAGCGCACCCCCACCTCCACGGGCGTGGTGTCCGGGTCGAGCTGCGCGGGAGAGGGCGCCGTGGTGCCGTTCCACAGCGAGGCGGTCGTCTGCGCGCGCGCAATCCCTGGCATGCAGAGGAGGACGCAGAGCAGCGAGGAGAGCATTCCAATCCGTTTCATCAGGGACCTCTCGTCCACGGTCAAACCGTGGCGGAACCGTGCGGGATGCGGAATCTATCCTCGCGCGGCTCAGCGCGGGAATACGGTGGCGCCCCCCTTCATGGGGTCTGACAGTTCGAGCGGATGCATTCCCGTGCGCGTCAGGTCCACCGGCACGCGCAGGACGTGCGAGCCACCGTTCCGCTCCGCGAGGAGGAAGAGTGTGTAGTGCCCCAAAGGCATCTCGCTGTAGATGCGATCCGGCGCGGAGAACGACACCATGGCGGGCGCGAGCACCTCCGCGTTCGCCTCCGTGATACCGGGGTCCTCGTCGATGCTCGCCAGTTCCAGCGCGTCCAGGGCCTGGGTCGTCTCCGGCATGGGGACGTCCCATGGCAGCAGCAGCAGCTTGAGGATCTCGCTGTAGGCGGGGGAGTGCAGGTGCAGCGAGGCCGGTCCTCGCCGTGCCTCGAAGTCCAACCGCGCCCTGGAGCCGGCGGCCAGCTGGATTCGCTGAGGTGAGAACACGACCGGACGTGGAGGATTCATCAGCGTGTCCAGGGAGCTGCGCTCGCTGACGTGGGCGAAGCACTCGCGCTCGGCTGGCGCCCGCAGCGCATAGCGCCCCCGTGCATCGGTCTGGGTGCTCTCCTTCGCGCCGCCTTCGCAGTACACGTCCACCTCCATGCCGGCCAGCGGGACGCTTGCGTGAACGGTCACGACGCCGGAGAGCTCGGCCGCGGGCGCGAGGCGAAGCTCCACGGTGTCCTCCGCGGGCTCGAGCCTCCGCAGGGCCGTTCCGCGCTCCTTCCCTTCCACGAGGAGGAACTGGCGCCGCGCTGGAACGTGCTCGAAGCGGAAATAACCCCGGGCATCCGTCGTCACCGAGCGCGCGGAAGCGGGCGGAGGCCGGAGGTAGTGCTCGGAGTCATCCAGCATCACGACCCGCTGCTGGGGAACGCCCGTGCGCCCATCCGCCGCGACGACACGCCCCTGGAGGGGACGGCCTGCGTCGAGGATCACGTCCGGGGCGAAGGCATCCTCGTGGGCCCGTCCTTGCGCGCGCAGGATCGCGGTCGCGAAGCCTTCCGCGTCGATGATCCACTGGTAGGTCTGCTCGTAGAACGTGTCCATCACGTAGCGGCCCTCCGCGCTCTCGAAGGGCCAGTCCGAGACCCGGAAGCGCTCCACGGGGCGTCCCTGCGAATCCAGGACGCGGCCTCGCAGGGTCCCCCCATGGGACTGGAACACCCAGGGGGCATCGCTCCAGGCCTCACGGGGCTCCACCAGGCCCCAGCTCCGCGGCCCACCACCTTCAAGGTAGAGGCTCACGGGTCCCGGAAGGGGCGCGGCGAGGACGAAGTTTCCTTCCGGATCCGTGACGCTCTGGCAGTAGGCGTGCAGCCCCTCGACCTCGAAGCCCCGAGGGCCCAGCTCGGACGACAGCTTCACGCCGCCCAGGCCTCGGCCCCCGCGATCCACGGCGCGGCCTCGCCAGGCGGGCATGGGCGCCACGTCCTCGAAGCCCACCGTCACCTGGGTCTGCTGATCCGGAAGGACGTCCACGGAGACGGTCCGCGTCCACTTGCAGTCCGGCACGGGCGAGTAGGAGGCCTTGACGCGATACCGGCCGGCCGGGAGCCCGGGATGGATGAGGGGATCCTGGGACTCCCCGAAGCGTGAGTCGATGGACAGCACGAACTCCTCGCCGTCGGGCGGCAGGACCTGGGGCTTCCCAGGCAGCGGCCGCCCTTGTGGATCCCGTGTCTGGATGCGCAGGGATCCCAGACCGCCCATCGTCACGGTGAGTTCGGGGCGTGGCAGCGTGAGTTCCATGCGCACCGGACTGCGTCCCGGCTTGAAGCCTCGCAGGACTGCGGGTCCTGGCAGGACTCCCTCGAAGTGGAAGCGGCCCTGGGCGTCGCTCCGGGTCTCCAAGCGGGGCGCGGTTCCGTCGGACGGAATGAGCAACCACCGCGCGTCCGCTACAGGCTTCCCGGCGGCATCCCGCACGCGTCCTTCGATGCGCACTGCGTGCCGCAGTCGCAGGCCCAGGTGGGCGCTCGCCGCCGGCGCGACCCGCACGTCCGCGCGCAGGAGGGAGACAAAGTCCTTCGCGTCCACGCGCACGACGTAACGGCCCGCAGCCGGGTGCATCCGGGCCAGTCCCTGGCGGTCCGTGGTCCCGGACTGGACGGGAGTTTCCTCCGGATCATCCGTGCGCAGGACCCGCAGGCGCGCGTCACGCACGGGCCGGCCCTCCACGTCCTCCACCTGGATCGTCAGCGTCGCTTCCGCAGCGCGCACACCTCGCTCGGGCCCCGCGCACGCGAGCGCCATGACCACGATCCCCACCCAATTCCATCGCATGCGCCGAAACGCTAGCAGCCGCTCGAGGCAGGCGCAGCAGGATAAGCCCCTGCTTGCCCATGCCTGTCACGTCATCGCGCATCAGGGGCGGTGACTGGGATTGGGTTCCTGTTCGGCGAGGGGCGGGCGGGGGCGCGGCTGATGCTCGTTGAAACGCCCTGGGCGAAGGCGTGGATGGCGACCTTCCACCCCTCGGCGCTCCTGCGCATGCCGGACGAGCGCGCGGGCCCAGGCGCGCATCCACTTCGAGGAGGACCTGCGCCGGGTGGCGGACACGCTGCGCACGCTCGGGTGAGGCTTGTGCCCAGGCCTGCGCCCCGGCCTTGTCCCGCATGTGGGGACGGGCAGGAAAGCCTCTCCCGGGCCGCCTCTTGAAGGCCCTGGGGTGCGGCCCAGATTCCTCGCATGGAACTCCTGGTGGTCCCCTTGCAGCCCCGCTTCGAGCAGCTCCTCACGGACCAGCTGCGCCGGTTGGCGAAGACGATGACGCGCGAGCAGTTGGTCGAGTTCCGGCTGAAGCAACTGTATGACTGGGAGAAGGTGGAGGACCCCGTCACGCGCCGCTTCTTCCGTGCTTCCACCCTGGCGTGGACCCGGGAGGAACTGAAGGCACTCGTCGAGGCCACCCTCCGTACGTACCTGCCCGAAGAGGAACAGGAGGAGGTCCACTGATGGGCTATCCCAATCTCGGAAACTTCGCGGACATGATCCACCTGGATCCGGATTTCGATCCCCAGGCCCAGCCCCGCGACGGCACGGCCATCGACCTGTTCGACTTCGGCAACCCCTACGCGCCCACCAGCCCCGAGGACGAGCTCGAGCAGTACTTCAAATGGAACCTCCAACGGATGCTCGACCAAGCAGGCAGCATGTAGCGAGGAAGCCGCCCATGCCCATCCCTCCCGGATACGAACGGCTGGAAGCCATCGAGGACCTGCTGGAGGAGCACCGCCTGCTCATCCACGAACAGCTCGCGACGCTCTCCTGGCAGGAGGTGGCGCTGGACTTCCAGGCCGAACAGGAAGCGAAGGCGAAGACGCCATTGGAGAAGGCGGTGGCGCCACGGGTCGCACTGACGCTGGTGGCGTACCAGGACTTCACGCGCCGGCTGCTCCTCACCTACCGCCACTATGAGCAGGGATTGCAGGAGCGGCTGGCGGGCCTGACACCGGAGGCGCCATGAGCTTCGAGGCCTTTCCCGTTTCCGGAGGCACGCTGCTCCACGACGGGGACTACGCGCCCTTCGCGGCCAGCTTGTTCGCGCAGGCGCGCAAGCGGCTCTGGGTGTCTGTCTTCATCATCGACACGCGTGTATTGAGGGATCCGCTGCGGTCGGTGCGCGGCCTGGTGGAGCAGCTGTCCCTGGCGCGGTGGCGGAACGTGGACGTGCGGGTGCTGGTGGGGGTGTCGGACACGCCGGAGGTCCACATCGCCAACACCACCTCCGCGCTCTACATGCGGGAGCTGGGCCTGCCGGTGCGGCTCTTCCACTCCGAGCGGCACGTGAGCACCCACAGCAAGTTCGTCATCGTGGATGACCAGGTGTTGCTGGGCAGTCACAACTGGACGCACTCGGCCTTCCACGTGAGCCATGAGGACTCCCTGGCGGTGAGCTCGCCACAGCTGGCGATGGGACTGGGGCGGGACTTCGAGCGGCTCTGGATCGAGGGCGCGCGGAACGTGGAGGTGGCCCATGCGTCCTGAGTGGTTCGTGCCGATGGTGCGTGGCTGGTCGGAGCAGCTGCGGTGGGAGCCGGGCGAGTTGGATCGGGCCACCGGGCTGCTGGTGGAGCTCAGCCGCGCGCACGGCGGGGAGCTCGTCCTGGATGAGGAACCCAGCGAGGACTTCGCGCGCCAGTTCGCGCTGCGCCGGACCCAGGAGGTGCTGCAACGGCGGATGAACCGCTACGCCCGCGCGCTGGAGGAAGGCGCCGCGTCCGAGCGCTACAGCCGCCCCATGCGTGGAGCGTCCGACACGCCGGCGCTGCCCTTCGTGACGCCGCACGAGTGGGTGGACGCCCTGGAGGTGAACACGGCCAGCGTGAAGGAACTGGAAGCGCTGCCGGGCCTGGGGCAGGTGCTCGCGGAGCGCATCGTGAGCCACCGCCGCGCGCAGGGCCCCTTCCCCACACTGGAGTCCCTGCTGCGGGTGGAGGGCCTGGGCGTGAAGGCGCTGGAGCAGCTCCGCGGGCGGATCCTCCTGGAGGAGCGTCCGCCGGTGTTCCGGAGCAAGGCGCAGGAGGCGTTCCTCCAGGAACCCTCCTTCGCGAGGTACGTGCAGTGGGTGGCCGCCAGTGCAGGCTCCTTCCTGTGGCACCCTGCGCGGGGCCAGGGCCCGGTGGCGCAGGTGCTGGTGGAACTGGAGGAGACCCTGCGGGATGCGCGGGAGCACCCCCATGGCGTGGCGCGGCGGCTGGGGGCCACGCGGGCGAGCGTGGCGCGGACCGAACAGGAGCGGTTGGAACGGGCCCAGGCCCACGCCGAGGACGCCTCTGGCGCTGTCCGGACGGGCGTGCTGTTGAGGCAAGGCCAGTATCCGGAGTTCGTGGAGCGGCTGCTCTCAGGGGCGACGCGCTCCGTGCGGGTGGTCCTCTTCTTCTTCCGGTACGTGGATGCGAAGTACCCCACGCATGGCCTGTTGCAGCAGCTCATCGCGGCGCATGAGCGCGGCGTGGACGTCCAGGTCATCCTCGACCAGGACGCGAAGGGGGATGTCTATCATTCCCACATCATCAACCAGCCGGCCTTCCAGGCGCTGAAGGCCCGGAAGGTGCCGGTGCGCTACGACGCGGCGAGCCGGCTTACGCACTCCAAGCTGGTGCTGGTGGACGGCAGGCACCTGGTGATGGGCAGCCACAACTGGACGTTGAGCTCGTTCACCCGCTACGACGAGACGAGCCTGTACCTGGACTCGGAGCCGCTGGGGACGCGGCTCGAAGAGCGCTTCCGGACGCTGTGGACGGAGAAGGCGCGGCGGGAAGCCGCGGCCTCCCCCATGGCCGCGGAGTCCGCGGTGGCCGAGCCCTAACGCGTCACGGGCACCTGCTCACCATCAGCTCGCCGCCGTTGTTCGTGGCATTGATGCGGAAGCTGAACACGTAGTCGCCGGCCTCCGGAATGGCCAGGGAGGACTCCTTGCCAGGGCCTGCGGCGAGCGACATGGGCTGCTCCGAGGCAATCACCACCGGGGCTCCGCCCGAGACCGCGAGCTCCGTCGACCAGTCCGCGCTGGCGAACTTGAAGGTATAGGCGGTGACGTCCGGCTCGTTGACCACCACCTGGTAGATGTTGTCGCCCTTGTAGGCGAACCGGCGGTTCGCGGGCGTCGCACCGAAGTTGTCCCCACCGACATAGCTGCCCCGGATGAAGAGCTCCTTGCCCAGCGGGCCGAGCCCATCGACCGTCGGAGCGTCGCAACGCGCCAGCGGTCCCTGCCCGGAGAGCCCTCCTCCCGGTCCTGTCTGTGGGCCTTCCGCCGTCGGCGAAGCGATGTCGAAGAACCGGGCCTCGAACGGCTTCAGCGCAATCTCATGGTGCCCGTCCGAGAGGGCCACATCGGCGCCCCCCAGCAGCCCGACGAGGGCTCCCGCGCTGCCAATGGCCGTCCCGGCCACGGTGATGACCGCGGGCGTCGCCTTCGCGTTCAACACATACAGGACGTTGTCGGTGCCCTTGTCCTTGCGGTCGATGTAGACGTTTTCGTCCGAGTAGATGTGCGTCCGGCTGCCATTCGCCAGCGCGGGATGGACGTCGCGCAGCGCCATCAGTGAAGCGACGTAGTGTTTCAGGTCCGCCTGCGCGGGCGAGAGCACCGTGGCAGGCGCCCCCACCGTGGTCGGGATGCCTTCCACGATGGCGGAGGTCCGGGAGACGTGGTCGTCGCAGACGCCCCGGACGGCGCAGGTCGCGTTGTCCTCCTTGGCCGCGAAGCCCGGCAGCTCCTGCCCGACCTCATCCCCGTAATAGAGCGTGATGGGGCCGCTGTACTCGGCCATGACGCTGAAGGCGGCCTTGTGACGCGCCCACCACGCGCCGTCCTGTGGCTCCGCCAGGCCTCCTCGTTGGAGGAGATCGCCGAAGCGGACCAGGTCGTGGTTGGTCAGCATCAGGTTCGGCATGGCGTGGGCCGGGTACGCCAGCTGGTTCTGATAGCCGGCCTGGAGGTTGCTCGCCCCACGGTTCCCCGTGCCGGACTCCTCGACGGCCAGGGTCTGCACCAGGCTGTAGCGCATTGGGAAGTCGAACGCGGACAGCAGCGCGGGGCTCGAGGTGGTGCCATAGCCGGTGGTGGCGATGTCCACCGGCCCGCTCCAGATCTCCGCCACCATGTACCCCAGCGGATGGACGCTCTGGCCGGCCGCGTTCGTGTAGCTCACGCCCGCCGCGGCGCTGGCGACGGCGCTCCGCAGGTCGTCCCAGTACTGCACCGGAACCTGGGCGGCCTGATCCAGGCGCCATCCGTCGACCTTGTATTCAGTCACCCAGTGCGTGGCGACCTCCTTGAAGAAGTCGAGGTCGTCCGGATACACGGCTCGCCGCCCGGTGCCCCCCTGCTCCCCCGTGGTGGAGAGCTTGCGGCCCAGCGGTGAGGAGTAATCACTGGCATTGACCTTGAAGTGGCCGAACACGCCATCGAGGAAGACATACAGCCCCCGGGCATGGGCGCCCTCCACCAGCTCCTTGAGCTTGGCGTTGGTGCCGAACTTCGGGTCGACGTTGAAGTAGTCCGAGGCGAAATAGCCCGTGGCATCGAGGCGGCTGGCCCAGTCGTCCTGGCCACTCACCGGCACGCTGTGGAAGACGGGGGTCAGCCAGAGGGCGTTGACGCCCGTGGACTGGATGGCGTCAAGGCTGTTGATGATGCCTTGCAGGTCGCCCTTGTGATGGCTGGTGCCGTAACCGGTGTTGGAGTCCGCGGTGCTGTCGGCATCGACGAAGGCCTCGACCATGACCTGGTACAGGCGAAGACCGCACTCGGGTTCGCCGTTGCCCCTGAAGCAGGCCAGGCGGCTGTCGGCCCGTGCCGCGGCGACGTCGACGGCAGCGGTGTAGGAAGCACCCGCGTCCACCCCGCCATCCTCCACGCCCGCGTCCCCTCCCCCATCCACTGGCGGGGGCGGGGTCCCTCCATCGCCACCACTGCTCCCGCCCTGGCAAGCGACCAGGACACCCGCCGTCACCAGCGTGAGAAGGGACTTCCGCCAAGGCATGACACGCGCTCCCCAGGGCCAACGCCCCATGCAAACCCACGGAGCAGCATATCGCCTACGGCGCGAAGCGCCTGCGTCCGGCGGCTGCTCATCCCCGCCGGAGCACGTTGGCCCGCATCGCCTCCACCGCGTCCTTGGCCTCCTTCAGGCCCACGCCGTGCTGGGCGCGGTAGAGCTTGATGGCCTGGATGAGGTCGTTGTCTCGAATGGCGCGCGCGATGGCGTCGTCCGCGTCCGAATCGGACAACTCCCGGCGCTCCGGAAGCGCCATGGGCGCCCGGCCATCGCGCATCGCCTCCACGGCGTCCTTCGCCTCCTTCAGGCCGACGCCGTAGAGCTCCCGGTAGAGCTTGATGGCGTTGATCGTCTGCCCGGCCTGAATCAACTCCGCGAGGCTCTTTCGCCCCTCCTCGGGAGACCGGTGCATGGGCGGCTCCGAGGGCTGCTCACGATGGGAGGGGCGCAACCAGAGGCCGATGAGGGCTCCCATGAACACCGCGATCACCAACAACACCAGGAATGACGAGGACATCCCACGAGCATACAGAACTGGGAAGCCAGGCACGCCTATCCAGGCACCCTCGCCCAGGCTCCGAAGGCCAGCTCCCCGATGAAGGTCGCACCCGCTTTCGCGCGCTCCTCCGCGAGCCGCTGATCGAGCGTGTCCACGTCGAGTTCCGCCTCCGTCGCCACACCGTGCTTCACGATTCGGGGGATCATCGCGCGGACGATGGCTCCCGTGGGATGCGCCTGCGTCGGCGTCTGCACGACGGCCACCGCCCGGACCTGTTCCACCGTGAGCCCCGCCTTCGTGAAGACCGACGCCAGGTCGAAGCCCATGTGGATGTTCGCGCCTTCGCGCTCCACCGTGCGCCAGATCCACTCACGCACCTGCGCGTGAAGCGGCAAGGGCGTGAGGCTCGCCGGTCCCACCGTCGAGTCGTGCTCCTGGAAGACCATCAGCCCTCCAGGCTTCAGGGCCCGTGCGAGAACCCGCACGGCGTCAACGGCGTCCGCCTGGTACATGAGCACCCGCCGGCCCACGACCGCGTCGAACAGGCCCTGCTCTTTCGGCATCGCATGGAGGTCTCTCTCCACGAACGTGACGTTCGGCAAGCCCTGCTCCCGCGCCCTCACGCGGGCCTGCTCAATCGCCCCGGAATCGCGGTCCACGCCCACGACCTGCCCCTGCGCGCCCACCCGGCTCGCGGCCATGAAGGTCACGTCACCCCTTCCACAGCCGACATCGAGCACCCGCATTCCCGCCCCGAGGCCCGCGTCCGCCAGCAGGCGCTCCGTCATCGTCGCAACGTTGTCCATGCGACCGACGGTAGGCAGCCCGGCCTGGTCCCGGAAGGGCGCGGCTTCAGGTGTCATCGGCGGATCTTTCGATCCATGGGCCGATCCCGACTGAAGCGTCACTCCGGATAGGAGTCCTTCGCGCGCTCCTTGCGCTCCTGCTCCTCGCGCTTGTGCTCGTTCAGCTGGCGGTCCATCCGCCTGTCGCTCTCGCGTCGCTCGCGTAGCCTCTCCGGATAGCTCGCGGCGATGAGGGGGGCGAAGTGCTCGAGGGCCTCCTTGAGGTCGGGGAAGGGAACCTCCTTCTTCTCGACCAGGATCTCCCACGGCTCTGTCATGGAGCCACGGGTCATCTCGAAGCCGACCCCCTTGTACGCCCAGGTCGTCGGGACATCGATGACCACGCTGGTGTATTCTGCCCACTCGCAAGTCTTGAGGAAGACCGAGTCCGGATAACGGCG
The DNA here is from genome assembly GCF_003611625.1 of Corallococcus sp. CA054B. Classification (NCBI taxonomy): domain Bacteria; kingdom Pseudomonadati; phylum Myxococcota; class Myxococcia; order Myxococcales; family Myxococcaceae; genus Corallococcus; species Corallococcus sp. CA054B. The sequence continues at coordinate 24,961 of NZ_RAVY01000099.1, read as the reverse complement.
CTGGCCTCGTTTGTCGCGCCGCCGGTAGGTGAGTGAACAGGCCTCGAGCGGCCGGAGCTGCTCCTGGATCCGGGCCAGCTCAGGGAGTCCGCCCACGTCCGTGGTCGTCAGGAAGCCCCCCTTCTGGAGGCCGATGAGCAACACGCCCAGGCCAATGCCGAGGGCGATCATGACACTGCTGATGATGAGGACCTTCGTGCTGGAGTTCATGTTCACAAGCCCCGTCGTTTATCCCAAGGGTTCACGTCCAGGCGAATCCCAAGGAGAGAGGCGGCGATCTTCACGCGGGCCGGTCGAACTCAGCCTGCCTGTCAACGGAGGGCCTTCCTGGGGCCGCTCTTCCAGCCGGAGCGGTTGCTGCGGAACGTGGAGCGCGTGTCCCTGGAGCTGGCCCCCGAGCGCGCCACCACGTTGATCCGAGAGCGGGTCGCGCTGGGCTACCTGCCGGAGTCAGTCCGTCAGGGCGCGGTCCAGATGGCGGCGATGCCCTCGTTCTGCGAGGCGCCGCCCGTCGTTTCGATGAAGAGGGACCGGATGCGCTTGGAGGACTGGAACCCCACGAACTCGAAGGCATTGGCCCCCGTATCGAGCACGGCGTCCTCGAAGACCTCCTGGGTGGCGTCCGTGAAGGTCAGGGTCACCTTGTGCTGGGCCTGGCTGTTCGTGAGCAGCTCCAGGCCCACCGAGGAGACGGGACGCAGGAAGGCGACTTCGAAGTCGTCCTCACCGTTGGCGATGATGGTGGGCTTCACGGGCAGGGGATTCGTGTTGTTGCTGTGATTCCAGCCGGGCCCCATGAAGCAGAGCCAGGTGCTGGCTCGAGGCGCCAGGACGTTGACGGTGGGCGCGCTGGAGCCCCACGGCAGGTCGATTCCCGGCAGTGTCGGGCCGCAGCTCGACCCCGCACCTGACGGATGGTTGGGATACGCATCGAACGCGTTCGCGGGGAACGTGAGCAGGGTGGCCCCGGTGGCCGCCGTGAAGTCCGCCTGCTGGGTGAAGACCTGCGAAAGCCCCGCTTGCTGCGTGCCGAGCACCGCGGCCTCTTCGTCCTGCATCGGTGCGCCGCATGAAACCAGGACTCCACAGCCAAGAACCCACATCGACCTGAACATGTTCATCGCCGCTGCTCCTCTCAAAGTGCCTGAGCGTCCGGATTACATTGCTCACACTGCCAGTGAAGCGACAAGACTGTATTGATCGATGGAACAAGAGAGGACGCGTCAGGATGGACCTCTAGCAGAGCGAAGCCTTCCAGAACCTCCGGCGGAGGGTCAGAACTTCTGGCGGGGCCGTCCGTTGAATGCCGCCATGGCCCACCTCGTCCCGTTTGCCCTGCGCGCGCTGCTGCCGCTGGGGTTCGCCGCCGTCTTCGTGATGTTGTCGCCCCAGGTCCTCGCGGCCCGGGCCACCACACGCTCCCTGGGCGGCGAGAACCGCTACCTGACCCATGTCACCACCGACAAGCCGCTCTACCGCCCCGGGGAGCAGGTGCTGGTGCGGGGCCTGGTGCTGGAGGCCTTGAGCCGCAAGCCCTACGCGGGCTCGCTCCAGGCGCAGGTGGAGGTGCGCGGGCCCAAGGGTGACGTCGTCACCACCAGCACCGCGAGCACGGCGGACGCCGTCTGGGGCTACGCCTGGCCCATCCCCGCGGGCCAGCCCGGCGGCGAGTACACCCTGCGCGTCACCTACCCGTGGACGGGCGCGGCCCCCGCGGAGCGCAAGTTCGACGTGCGCGCCTACCGGGCCCCCCGGCTCAAGTCCCAGATTGAGTTCCTCCGGGATGGCTACGGCCCGGGCGACACCGTCACCGCCACGCTGGACGTGAAGCGCGCGGAGGGCGGCGTGCCCGAGGGCGCGAAGGTGACGGCCCACGCGCTCGTGGATGGCGCCACCGTGGCGCAGGTGCCTTGCACGGTGGACGCGAAGGGGCGCTGCACGGTGCGCTTCCCGCTGCCCCCGGCGATGGAGCGCGGCGAGGGCACGCTGGCCTTCACCATCGAGGACGGCGGCGTGGTGGAGTCCGCCGCGAAGACGATCCCCATCCTCCTCCAGACGCTGGACCTGGCCCTGTACCCGGAGGGCGGCGACCTGGTGGCGGGGCTCGCCTCGCGCGTCTACTTCGAGGCGCGCACGCCCGCGCGCAAGCCGGCGGACCTGGTGGGCCGGGTGGTGGAGGTGGACAGCGGCAAGGTGGTCGCCCAGGTGCGCTCGGAGCACGAGGGCCGCGGCCGCTTCGAACTCACCCCGCAGGCGGGTGTGCGGTACGCGCTGCGCATCGACTCGCCGTCAGGCATCCGGAAGCGCTTCCCGCTGCCGGAGGTGAAGCAGAGGGGCGCCGTCATCCGCGTGCGCGAGGACGTGGTGCCCGCGGGCAAGCTGGTGCAGCTCGTCGTGGGTTTGAACAGCGTCGGCCGCGCGACGGTGACGCTGAGCCAGCGCGAGGTGCGTGTCGCGTCCGCGGTGCTGGGCGACGTGAAGGGCGGGCCGGTGACGCTGGATCCGGGCGAGGCGGACGGCGTGCTCGTCGCCACGGTGTGGGACCACGACGGGCGGCCCGTCGCGGAGCGGCTGGTGTTCCGCCAGCCCTCGAAGGAGCTGTCCGTGGAGCTGAAGGCGGACCGCACCCGCTACGTACCCGGTGGCCCGGTGCGGCTCACGGCCCGGACGACGCGCGGCGGCCAGCCGGTCTCCGCGCTGGTGATGCTCACCGTGACGGATGACGCGGTGCTGGAGCTCCAGGAGAAGCGCGACCAGGCGCCGCAGCTCCCGGTCATGGTGCTGCTGGAGCCGGAGGTGAAGGAGCTGGCCGATGCGCAGCTCTACCTCGACGCGAAGAATCCGAAGTCGAAGCTGGCGGTGGACCTGCTGCTGGGGACGCAGGGCTGGCGGCGCTTCGCGCTGACCGACACGAAGGGCTTCCTCGCCCGGCATGGTGACGCGGCGATGCGCGTGCTCGCGGTGCGCTGGCCGCAGGAGCCCGTCCGCAAGCCCCGGCCGATGCAGCGACCGAAAGAGCCCCTGATGGACCGGAACGTCGTGAACGAGGATGACGCCTTCGCCGGACTGGCCGAGGGCGCGGTCGTCCCCCAGATGGCCCCCGTCGCCGCGGCGGCTCCGCCTCCCCTGCCCCCGGCGGAGGCCGCCCCGGAAGTGGAGGCACCGGCCCCCGCGCTCCAGGTGGCGAAGGAGGAAGAGGCGCCGATGGAGCGGCGGGCCCTTCGCGCGAAGAGGGACATGCGCTTCGGCGACAAGCAGGTCATCCAGGGGCAGATGATCTACCTGCGTGAGTTCGCGCACACCGCGCGGCCCAACCGCAAGGCGGGAGACCGGGTCGACTTCGCGGAGACGCTCTACTGGAACGCCGGGGTGCGCACGGATGCCCGAACCGGCGAGGCGCGGGTGTCCTTCGCGATGAGCGACTCGGTCACGACGTTCAAGGCGTTCGCGGGAGCGGTGGGCGGTGACGGCGCGCTCGGCTCGGCGGTGGCGGAGCTGGAGTCCGTGCAGCCGTTCTACGCGGAGCCCAAGCTGCCGCTCGAGGTGACGTCCGGAGACGTGGTGCGGCTGCCGGTGGCGCTGGTGAACGGGACGGAGGCGCGACTGTCTGGCGCGGGCGTGAAGGTGGAGCTGAAGGGGGACGTGACGGTCTCCGGTAGCTCCACGCTGGACCTGGCCTCGCAGGCGCGGGGCCGGCAGCTCTTCTCGCTGGAGATTGGCCAGGAGGCCCGGCCGGTGGACGTGAAGCTCACGGCGAGCGCGGGCGAGTACACGGACGTCGTCACCCGCACGCTGTCCATCAAGCCCCGGGGCTTCCCGGGCCGCGTGTCCTTTGGCGGGCTGCTGTCCTCGAAGGCACCGGCGGCGCACCGGGTGGTGCTGCCCCAGAGCCTGGTGCCCGGCAGCGTGCGGACGTCCATCGCCGTGTACCCCGGCCCGCTGGCCAACATGACGGAGTCGCTGGCCCGCCTCATCCAGGAGCCCTCCGGCTGCTTCGAGCAGACCAGCTCCACGACCTACCCCATGACGATGGCGCAGCAGTACTTCCAGACGCACACCGGCGTGAACCCGGAGCTGGTGGCCAGCGCGCGCGAGAAGCTGGATCGCGGCTACCAGCGGCTGGTGGGCTACGAGACGTCCGAGAAGGGCTACGAGTGGTTCGGGCAGAGCCCGGGCCATGAGGCGCTGACCGCGTTCGGCCTGCTGCACTTCACGGACATGCGCCAGGTGCGCGACGTGGACACCGCGATGCTGGAGCGCACGCGCGAGTGGCTGCTCCAGCAGCGGGACGGCCAGGGCGGCTTCAACCGCAAGCGTCGCGCGCTGCATGTGTGGGTGGAGGACGCGGACACGTCGAACGCGTACATCCTCTGGACGCTGCTGGAGAGCGCGGGCCAGCCGGCCTCGCAGGCGAAGGAGCTGTCGCGCGAGGTGGCCTCGGTGAAGGCCGCCGCGGAGAAGAGTTCCAACAGCTACGTGGTGGCCCTGGCGGCCAACGCGCTGGCGCTCGCCGGGGACACCGCCGAGGCCCGGAAGCTGATGGGCCGGCTCGCCTCCGCGCAGGGTCAGGACGGTGTGGTGGGCGGCGCGACGCAGTCCATCGTGGGCAGCTCCGGAGAGACGCTGAACATCGAGACCACCGCGCTGGCGGCGCTGGCCTGGATGCGAGACCCCGCGTACGTGGGCAACGTGGAGCGCGCGATGAAGTTCGTCGCCGAATCCAGCGACGGAGGCCGCTACGGCGCGACGCAGAGCACGGTGCTCGCGCTGCGCGCCATCATCGCCTACGACAAGGCGCGCGCGTCCAAGCTCACCCCGGGGCTGGTGCGCGTCTACGTGGATGGCCGCCCGGTGGGTGAACCGGTGCGCTTCGACGGCTCCTCCCAGGAGGCCCTCAAGCTGCCCGACGTGAGCGCGCTGCTGGGCACGGGCGAGCGCCGCGTGGAGCTGCGGATGGAGGGAGGCGCGGAGCTGCCGTACTCGGTGGAGGTCACCTACAACATGCTGACGCCGGACAGCTCCAAGGACACGGCGGTGACGCTGGAGGTGGCCCTGGCGAAGACGGCCCTCACCGAGGGTGAGCCCACGGAGGCACGGGTGAGGGTGGCCAACCGCACGGGCCAGCGGCTGCCCACGGCGGTGGCCATCTTCGGCGTGCCGGGCGGACTGGAAGTGCGGCACGACCAGCTCAAGGAGCTGGTGAAGCGGCAGGTGGTGGATGCGTACGAGGTGCTCGGGCGCGACGTCGTCCTGTACTGGCGTGGGATGGAGCCCCACAAGCGCATCGACGTGCCGCTGTCCCTGGTGGCCGCGGTGCCCGGCACCTACACGGGCCCCTCCAGCCGCGCGTACCTGTACTACGCGGACGAGCACAAGGTGTGGAGCGAGGGCGTGAAGGTCTCCATCGCACCGAAGCCGTAGGTGGGCGGAATCGACCGGGCCTCCAGCCAAGGACCGGTGGGCTTGACGTATAGGCAGGCACAACAACCCCCGCTCATATGCCCATACCCCACCGGTCCCAGCCCGCCAGCCCTTCCCCGCGTGTGCGCGCCCTCTTCGTGGCGCTCGCCCTCCTCCTCCCGCTGGCCACCGCCTGCGGCGACGAGGATCCCATCAAGCCCGGCCCCGTCGGCCCCCAGGCTGATGCGGGCGGGCAGGATGCGTCCACCTCGACTCCCGACGCCTCCTGCGCCGGCGCCACCTGCGATGCGGGGACCATCTTCGTGCCACCCGACGCGGGCCCCGCGGATGGCGGCGCCACGGATGGCGGTGCCACGGATGGCGGCGATTCCGATGGCGGCGCTCCGGATGCCGGCCCGGACGTGCTCCTGCCCCTGCCTGTCGACCTGAGCGCCCCGTCCGAGCTGCTCGTACGCAGCGACGATTCCGCCGTCCTGCGTGTGGGCGTCGAGCGGCATGAGGGCTTCACCGGCCCCGTCACCCTCGCCGTTCGCGGTCTGCCCTCCGAGGTCTTCGTGGCCGACCGGACGGTGTCCGCGGACACGAACGCGGCGGCGCTGGTCGTGAGCGTGTCCGGGCGCGTCGGGCCGGGGACCCGCCTCGATGCCACGCTGGTGGCCACGGCGGAGGGCCGGTCCACCTCGCGTCCGCTGCGGATGCTGGTCGCGGGCCCCTCCTTCGCGCTGGACCCCACCTTCCCCGTGGTGCCCCTGGGCTGGACCGACGCGTCGCGGTTCGTCGGCGTGCAGCCGGACGGCAAGCTGCTTACGGCCCACGCCATCGCCTCCGGCTCCTTCCCGAGGGGCGATGGCTTCGTGCTCGAGCGCCACCATGCGGACGGCGTCCCGGACCTGACGTTCGGGATGCTCGGGACGGTGACGCACCCGCGTCCGGCGGTGGCGCGGTTGCTCGCGTTCAAGTCCCTGCCCACGGGAGGCAGCCTCGTGGCGGGTACCGCCGCCGACTGCCACGACTACGAGAACGCGCCCCCCTGCACCCTCCTCGTCTCGCGCCTTCTCGCCTCGGGCATGCTCGATACGAGCTTCGGGGACGAGGGCGTTGCTTCGGCGCGGTTCAACGTCAATCCCCGCTCCAACGTGAAGCTCCTCGCGGACGAGGCGGGCCGGGTGTCGCTGGTCCTGTCGTACTACGACGCGGCCCAGGGGGGAGAGGACGTCTATGCGGCGCAGCGGTGGGAGGCGGATGGCAGGCCCGTCGCGGGGTTCGGGACGGAGGGACGGGTGACGTTCGCGCTCCCAGCGAGTGAGCAGCGCTTCGACCAGCTCAACGAAGCCATCCAGCGGAAGGACGGCGGCATCGTGATCGCCGTCACGCTCTTCGACAGCAGCGACTCGGGCAGGCACGGACTGGGGTTCGTCGGCATGAACGGAGCGACCGGCGCGACTTCATGGAGCGTGGACACGACCTACTCTCTCCATCGGGGCGTCATCGCGGACGGGCGCGGCCATTTCGTCTCGCTCGTCTCCAAGTCCGCCCCCAACTACGACCTCATCGTGCACCGGTACGACGAGAGCGGCTCCCGCGTCTCCACCGGGAGCGCCTACCCGATGCCGCCGCGCCTGCTCGCTGTCGGCTCGGCCAGTGAGCTGTTCTTCGATGACGCGGGCACGCCCTACACGGTGGGCCAGGTCGACGGAGGTGGAGGGATGGCAGTGGTGCGCTTCACCCGGCAGGGGGTGGTGGATCTGGGGTTTGGCACGAACGGTTTCGTCCGGCTGGACAGCCGGTTGACCTCCGTGTCCGGCTTCATCCGTGAGCCGAATGGCTGTCTGCTCGCGCGCACGTATCCGGAGCCGGGCCTGGTCCGCTTCTGGCCGTGACGCCCCGCTACTCCGCGAGTCGCGACAGCGCGTCGAACAGGGGATCCTCGACGTAATGGATTGATTCGTGGAAGGACTCGGACCGCAGTCCCGGCCAGGCACCGATCCACTGGTAGGGACTGAGCCAGACCGAGCCCTTCGCATGATCCAGGCGCAGCGCGCCCATCAGGCCCCGCTTCCCCTGCATCACGTTCACGTGCACCACGCGCAAGGTGCCGCTGGAGACCCTTCCCAGGAGTGCTCCGGCTGCATCTCGCGCGGAGAGGTCGTGCTCCGACGGCTCCAGATGCATCAGCGGGTCCTTGCAATAGGTCGAACCGCGAGCATCCACCTTGAAGACCAGGAAGAGGATTCCGAACAGGCCGAAGAGGAAGCCGAACAGGAACAACCCGGTCACGAAGGCCGTGACGTTGAACCCCGGCCAGCCTTGCAACAGTCCAAAGCCCACCGAGCACACGAGGGTCAACGGACCGATGGTCTTCAGGACGGCCAGGAAGAAGCTCGCGTAGTTCAGCTGCCACAGGGTGTGGCTCTGGCGTTCATGGGTGGAATCCATCTCGCTACGATAGAACGGGGGCCCCTTCCCGCGCCGCTCTCTTGAGATGACCCATCCCGATTCCGCCGTCTTCACGAAATCGGATCATCATCAACTGCGGGACGCCGGTCTGGTGCCCAATGTCTTCATCCAGTGGGCGCGGGACGTCTGGGTGTTCCACCAGGTGCTCGACCTGCTGCGCGGCCTTCCCCGCCCACCCCTCCAACAGCAACGCCCACCGCGCGCCGCAAGGCGGCCCCGGCCAGCCCCCGGCCCAAATCCATTCAAGACCACCGGGGTCAAGCGCATCGCGGTGGACGTGCCCGCCCCCGCGCACCGCCAGCCCGTGCCGGAGCGCATCCCCACGGGAGGTGCTGTCGACCTGCAGCACCTGGCCCAGTGGAACTTCAGGTTCTGAAGCCAGTCGTGGTCAATGGACACTCAAACTAGAGAGAGATTGACCATAAACCTGCATGCCCTTGCCAGGATGAAACCAGCCCGAGCAAGCATGCACAGATCGCGCACGCCCCCCTTCCATCCAAGCGGGCTTGCAATTTCTGCAAGGATTTACATGCCGGAATAACCAATATAGACAGCCAACAACCCATTCCGGGCAATCCATAAAAAGAGAATGTCTGACCATGAAGCGAATGAATGCGCTCTCCATCGCGCTGCTCTGTGCGGCGCCACTGGGACTGGGAGCCTGTGGAGCGGAAGGCCCTTCCGGCGAGGCGGAACTGCCTTCACCCGGTGCGCCGGCTCCCCAGAGCGCAATTGACGGCGTTCGCGGCGCCATCCGTTACGACTGTCCCGTTGAGCCCTATGCCAGGATCGACGGGCAGATCGTGCCTCCCGGATGCGATGAGCCGCCGCCCCCTCCTCCTCCCACGCCGCCCGCGGTGCCAGAGGTGCTCACCTATCCGGCCTACACCGTGAAGCCTTCGCTGACGGTCAGCTGGAGCGGCACGGGTGGCTGGGATGACTATTACGAATTGGAGGAACTGCAGGGGTACGGTTACTGGCACACCGTCTATTCCGGAGCATCCACGCACTACACCGCGAACGTGCAGGTGCCGGGCACCTACCGCTACCGGGTCCGCGCCTGCAACTACTATGGCTGCAGCTATTCCCGGGAGGGTTCGGCCACTGTGTCGAACCCGGCGCCAGTCGTGGACCTCTATGGCGAGTACCCGTTCCTGTACACGCATGACCAGCAGAACGCGCAGTACACCTCCCAGACGCAGGGCTTCAACACGGGCTACGCCACCCAGGGCTCGTCATCTCCCTACGTGTTCGGCGCCCAGGACCTGGTGAACGGCCAGTTCCACCTGGGACAGGGCTTCAACCTGCTCAAGGACGACTACGCCCGGATTTGTCTCGACACGCAGAACCCCGCCTTCAGGATCGTCTCCAACCCGGTAAACAGCCGCTCGATGACTGTCACCCGCGCGGTCAACGTCAGCCACCTCGGGCAGCTGCTCGACGTGAACCTGTCCGCCGGCCTGTCGCTGGGGCTGGATGGCTTCTCGCTCAACGTGTCGGGGAACAAGAGGCGCTTCACGGAACAGCTTTCGGATGGGTACCAGGAGTACGTCGTGGTCCGGTGGGAGCGGCAGTTCGACCACTGGACGCTCGAAACCACGGCCGACCCCATCAAGCCGGACTTCGTCTCCAGCATGCTGATCCCCAACAACACCAACGCCAAGAGCAAGTTCCGCGAGGCCTGCGGCGACCAGTTCGTCTACGCGGCGACGCGCGGCGCCCGCCTCTACCTGGTGTTCCGCTTCGACGCCAAGCGCTTCAGCCAGACCGAACGTGTGGAGAAGAGCTCCACGCTTGCGCTCAAGCTGTCGGACATCCTCAATGCCAATGGCTCCAGCGGCATGACGCAGGAGACCCAGCAACTGCTCTCCTCGCTCAACGTCTCCGTCAAGGCCTACTCCGTGGGCGGCGACCCTGCTTGGGAGGTGGGGCTGACCCGGGACAATTTCGGTCCCCGCTTCCAGGGCTTCGTGGACAGCGTCACCACCAACAACTCCGCGGCTGTCGCGACGTCGATGGCGCACTATGACCAGCCTTCCCAGTACCTGAACTACAATTACTTCCAGATCTTCGCGGACTACCGCGAGCCCATGGAGCACCTGCGCCGGTGGAACATGCTGGACGTGGAGCGCCTCCAGCGCTGCATGCTCAGTGAGGCGTATAACTACGCCCCCTACCTGGCGCGACCGGCCTGTCTGGCGGGTGGGCAGGAGTTGATCACCGCGAAGCTCAAGTGCATGGAAACCGGCAGCTGGAGCCAGTGCGTCCATCCCCTGTCCTACTATCCCTCCGCGGGCACGGTTCCTTCGTCAACCCTGCTCTTCGACTGGTTGGGGCAGAACGTCACGTCGCTGGAGCCCGTCTCCATTTCGCAATACTTCAACCACCACGTGAAGGGGAGCTTCGGGAACAAGAAGTGCCAGTCCTTCGATGATTACACCTGCCTGCCCCAGTCCACCTGCGTAAGGGACTTCACGAAAGGCAGCGGCCGCGGCACGAGCCAGGGTTTTGATCACTACTTGCACATGTGGGACGGCCCAGGGAACGGCAGCGGGTGGGACGTCACCGCGTCTGGGCACTGCGTGCGCAGTCCATCCACGCTGTGCTCCTCTCAGTTTGGCGACTCGACCGCGGACTATCAGTTCACCCAGACCGTCCATGGTCAGTGCCCGAACACCCGCGCCTTTACCATCGTCAACTGACGTCCTCCCCGTGACGTGAGACCCTCTGGCCGCTCGGGGCCCCCTTCGGGCCCCGGGCGCCAGCCGGTTCGCGCCCCTGAGCGCGGTCACGGGGCCGGCGAGGTGCCCCTTGCCGCGGCACCCCGGGCGAACATCCGTCCCAGCCATGCGTCGCGCGTCGAAATGCAGGCGCGCGCCAGGTCGGACTGAGGGGCGATGTCGTAGAAGCCATGGAAGGCTCCGCCCCAGACATGCAGCTCGCACTCGCCGCCCGCATCGAGGATGCCGCGCGCATAGGCGACGGCTTCATCCCGGAACGTCTCCCCTGCCGCGACGTCGATGAAGGTCGGCGGCAGCCCCCGCAGGTCCGTGGCGCGCGCGGGCGCGGAATAGGGAGACACGTCCGGGCCGCCACAGCGCTCGCCCAGCACCGCCCGCCAGGCCGTCAGGTTGCTGGTGCGATCCCAGACCCCGACGCCATCAAACCGACGGGCGGACTCCGTCTCATTGCGGTCGTCCAGCATCGGGCATTGCAGCAGCTGCCCCAACAGCTTCGGGCCTTGCCGATCCCGCGCCAGGAGCGTGGTCCCCGCCGCGAGCCCGCCGCCGCCGCTCCCGCCGAAAATCACGAGCTGGTTCGGATCAAACCGCAGCCGGTCGGCGTTCGCCGCCATCCAGACCAGCCCGGCGTAACAGTCCTCCACCAGGGTCGGCGCCGGATGCTCGGGCGCCAGCCGGTATTCCACCGTCACGCAGACCGCGTCATGACGGAGCGCCCAGTCAACGAGCGGCTTCGCTCCCGCGAAGCGGGTCCCCATCACCATCCCGCCGCCATGGATGTGATAGACGGCCGGCCCCGGAACCGAATGGCCCTGCCGGGCAATGACGGAGACCGTGATCTCGGCGCCCTGATAGCCGGGGATGCTGTAATCGACGCAGTGGACCTTCGCGTCGCCAATCAGGTCCTCCCGCGTCACACGGCTCAAGCCACGGAAGTGCTCCAGCTGCTCCAGCGTCATCTTCCGGGGCACATACCCCTCCAGCGCGGGCAGGAGTGCGGCCAGCTGAGGGTCGAAGTCGATGGGGTGGGTGCTCATCCGCGGAGAGGATCAAGCCTGGACGCTCGCGTCAAACGATCTCTGCGTCAGAACCGCGACCAGGCCTGGGTCTTCCCGCCCTCACACTGGAGCTGTTGCATCGGGACATCGTGTCCCAGGCGCGGGGCCGAGAGGCAGAGGTTGCTGTTCCTGTTCACCGTGCAGGTGTCGCTTCCGCACGCGCCGAACACCCAGTTCTGGTTCTCGGAGCCGTCGCACGTGAACTGTTGGATGCTCGCGCCAGGCGTCTCCATCGCGTCCATCACCCCCATGCACTTCCCGCTCTGCTGATTCACGAAGTTGTAGACGCCGGTCGACACCGGCTTGCGGGTCCATTGCTGGTTGGGCTTGCCATCGCATTTGAAGAGCTTGATGTCCGCGCCATCCTTCTTGCTCGCAGGGTCCACGCCGATGCAGTAGCCACCCTGGGCGCTCTTGAGCAACCGGGCTTCCGCTCCGTACGGCGCCAGGAGGCACAGGGCCCCTGCCCCCAGCAGCATGTGAATCCAGCGCTTCACGGTGACCTCCACGGTGGGAACAACGCCTCCCCTCTGGCTCAGGTGGAGAGGGTGCACCTCCGACGCCAAGAGACAGCGCGCCAGGCGCTCTCCCCTCCCCTGGTCCGTCCCAGGCCAACTGGCTAGCATCCGTGGCCCCCGTCACCTGAAGGGAAGCCATGTCGAAGCAGTGGGTACTTTCCGGCGGCGGGGCCACCTACGTGGTCGTGCTGTGGAACGACGCGGAGGCGAAGAACGCGAGCCGCCGGGTCGCTCCCGCCGTGATGCAGATGTGCCTCGACGGGTGGATGCGCACGCACCGGCAGGCCGTCCGGGAGATGTACACCGCCTGCGCGGCGACCCCGGGCTCCGCGACGTGGCCGGCCGACCCCGTGATGAAGCAGCGCCTGTCGGATGCGTTCAAGGCGGGGAAGCTCGTGGGGCTGACGCGCGCCAACGCCCCAGCGGTCATCAAGCCCGCGGCGCCCCTCCCCGTGCGCCCGCCAGACGCCTCGCCCGCGCATGGGGTGGGCATCGTCATGTGGAACAAGTCGCCGCCCCTCCAGCTGCGCTCCAGCCCCGAGCAGGGCAACAACGTCCTCGGGAGCCTGGCGTTCAACACCCCCGTGCAGGTGATCGCGCAGATGCCCGGCGGCTGGCTGTCGGTGAGCACGCGGGACGGGCGCGTGGGCTTCGTCTCCGCTGATTACGTCTGGTCCGCGCCGCGCCACCCCATGCCCGAACCGAACGCCCGGCTCCACCGGGTCGTCAGTGGCGTGAGTGGCACGGCCATCGCCATCGCGGAGGCCTACTACGGCGACGTCGCGCACGCGTGGGGTGCGGACCTGCGCTTCTTCGTGGCCGTGCTCGCCCAGGTCAACCGGCGGGCCATTCCCAACACCACGGCGGGCTGGAAGTCGCTCGAGTTCAAGGCCGACACGTACATCTGGATCCCCAGCAAGGAGTTCGCCAAGGGGCTGCGCGGCAGCGTCAACTCGGGCTCGTACAGCTTCAACGGGGTGGACGCGTTCGCGGCCGGCTTCCAGCGGGTGTCCGAGCTGCTGAGCGACATCTGGGAGGCCATCAAGCTGTCGCTGAAGTACATCCCCGAAGCAGTCACCCGGCACGTCGAGCAGGCCCTGCGCACCGTCCTCACCGCGCTCCTCGAGATGGCGGTGGGCGCCATCCTCTTCCTCGCCATCTGCACGGCGGTGGGCGCCGCGCTGGGCGCGCTCGCGGGCGGAGCGGGTGCCGCGCCGGGTGCGGCCGCGGGGTTCGAGGTGGGGCTCGCGCTCCTGGAGTGGATGGGGTTGGCCTTCCTGGCCAGTTGGATCTTCAGCTCGCTCAAGAAGATTGGCTCCGCGTTCGGGAAGTTCTTCAGCAAGGTGTGGGACGCGCGCGGGAATGCGCAGCGGCTGGACGAGGCGGCGCAGGAGCTGGCCGAGACCATCGGGGTCCTCGCGGGCGTCCTGGTCGAGGTGCTGGCGATGTGGGCAGCGGCCAAGGGTGTTGGCGCCGCGCTCAAGGCGCTCAAGGGCACCGCGGTGGAGAAGTCCTTCGGCTCGACCCGCCTTGCCTCCTGGCTCAAGGAGCGCGCCGCGAATCACTCGGCGGGCAAGTCCAAGCTGCCCGGTCCCAGTCAGGTCGTCAGACGCCTGCGTGAGCGCGAAAAGCCCCCCTCGCCGACCATCGCGGAGCTCGCCGAGCAGGCCGCGCCCCTCTACGAGAAGGAGCTGACGCCCGCTCGCAACCTGATTGCACGGGTGTTCAAGGAGATGGGCTCGGTGCAGGCGCGCGCGAAGGATCCCGTCTCCGCGGCCAACCGGTTGCAGCGCGCGGTCGACCGGTTCGGGGCGAAGGTCTCCACCGTCCAGGAGGCCATCACCCACCTCTGGGATGCCATCGGGACGCGGCTCGTCCTGTCGGACACCTCACCGGCGGCGATGACGCGGGTGGTGAACCGGCTCGCGGAGGCCATCCGGCTGGGGGAGCTGGAGGTCCTCGAGCTCAACAATCTCCATGGGCCCGGGGGCAAACCGTACTTCACCGCCGCGCACCTGGAGGCGTTGCAGCTCGCGGCGTTTGAAGGAGGGAAGCCTCCCCTGCGCATTACCGAGTCCAAGTTGATGGAGAGCGGCTACACGGTGGTGTGCGCCTACCTGAAGCACCCCAACGGGGTCCGGGGCGAGCTGCAGATCATCGGCAAGGATGTGCTGACGATCGCCAACGCCGAGCACATCCCCTACGACGTGATGCTGGGCAAGCCGCTCGTGCGCAACGTGCCGAAGGCGGCGGAGGTCGAGCTCCAGAACCTGGTCAAGCCCGTGGAGGCCGCCATGTCCGCGCTGACCGAGGCGCAGCAGGCGCAATACCTCCAGTACCTCAACCAGGCCTATATCCACGCCCGCATGATGGAGCTCGGCCAGGCGTCCAACACGCCCCCGCTGCCTCCGGGGCTGAGTCCGGTCTTGAGCATCGAACGGATCCAGGCGCTCGAGCGCTCCATCGCGGCCATCAAGGCCAGGTACAAGTCTCCCTGAGGAGCCCCATGCAGATCGTCCTGAACGAACAGAAGCTGCAGCAGGCGATAGGCGCCGCGCTCCACGAGCTGTCGGGGCGCGCGCTCCAGGGCGTGCCCGACACGGGGGCGTTCACCGCGCTGAGCACGCGCTTCGCGGGCGGAGCGCTCGTGGAGGGCGTAGGCGACGTCGAGCTCCGGGTGGCTCCGCTGAGCGGGGACAAGGGCAAGCTGGAGCGCTTCTTCGAGGTGCGGGTCTCCACCCCCAGCGGAGGCAGCCACTCCTCCACCTGGGTGTTCTACGGGAAGACGGCCGCGCTCAAGGAGGTGCTCAAGAACGAGGCGCCCCTCAAGGGGAAGATCCGCGCGGCCATCGTGGCGGAGGCGGAGTCGCTCCAGCGCAATGAACTGGCGTGAGGGGGTGCCTCACGCGTCGCTGAAGCTCGCGGTCAGGGCGTGGTGGTCGGAGGCCGAGCCCACGTCCACCACGTGAGCCGCGATGAGCCGCCGGGCCAGTGCGGGTGAGGCGAAGACGTAGTCGGTGCGGAAGTCGATGGCCTCCCCCTCGCGTTGGCGCCGGGCGGTGGCCCACATGGAGGAGCCTGGCTTGAGGCGCAGCGTGTCCCGCCAGCCGAAGGACTCCAGGTCATTGATGACGTCGAAGCGTGGCGGGTGGCCGTACTTGTCCACCCGCGCGCGGCGGACGCGATCGGCCAGGTCCACCGGATAGGGGTCCGCGCGAGACAGCGAGTTCAGGTCCCCGGCCAGGATGAAGTCCCGCGCACCGAAAGCCGCGGGGTCGATCAGGGAGCGCAGGTAGCGAGCCTCCACGAAGCGCAGGGCCTCATGGTGCGAGTCGAAGTGGGCCGCGAAGAGGGTCAGCGGCCCCGCGCCCGTCTCCAGCTCGCATTCGAGGAGGCAGTGGCCGATGAAGTGGGCATTGGCATGGGCGCGGACGGAGCGCAGGGGCAAGCGGCTGGCGACGGCGACATGGTAGCGGCTGCCGCTGGGGCGGGGGCGCGCGGTGCCCAGCCGCACGTGGGCGTCGGTGGCGGGGAGGTCGAGCGCGGCGGCGACCTGACGAAGCCGCTCGCCGTCCTCCCAACCCAGGCACTCCTGCAGCACGAGCACGTCCGGGTTCTCACGGGCGATGAGCGCCAGGAGCAGCGGCATCCGCTCCTCGCCTCCCATCAGGATGTTGAGCGTCATCACCTTCAGCGGCATGCCGGACAGACTATCCCCCCAGTTGCCAGAGTTCTTCCGCTCTTCGTACCAGGAACCGTCCGCCAGCCAGATGCGGGCCCATTCCTCGCAGCCGGGCGAGCCTCACCAGCGCGGCAGCGTCCATTTGAAGCGTCAACATCACAGGCAGTGTGCTTCGCAGCACCAACCCGCGCTCGACCGCATGGTGCAGGGCGGTGCCCCGGGCCCTCGACAACTCGAGGAGTGCATCCTCGACCCGGGCCACATCATTGGCCGCGATGCCTCGCAGACCGCTCCACAAGGCATCTGGCGGAGTAACAAGCTCTGAGTCGACCCATTCAGACCAGCCCTCCTCCATCTCACGATCTGCTCGGTCGAATTCCATTTCGGCAAGTAATAAGAGTTGCCGGGTCAGCAACAGTGTCGCGAGTGAGAGTTCAGGTTCAGGGGGCGCGCAATCGAAGAAGCGTGCACGAAATGCGGCAACCGCCATGCCATCTCCCGCTGCGATTGCCGAGAGCAGCCCGACAATCGAAAGCTCACAAATGACCATCAAGTATTCACTTGCTTGTGGACCGTCACTGCCCGTCCAGACCACGGATGTCAGGTCGGAACGAATGAACTCAATCCATGCCTGGCGATGCTGCGAGAGGACGTGCCGCACGTCTGGGACTTCACGCTCCTCAAGCAGGAACATTGCCCGAGCCTGTGCCTCCAGGCGCTGCAGCGTTGACATCAGGTCCTCGGAGCTGGGAGAGGCACGTCCGAGTTCCTCAATCTCTTGAGTCGCGAGGGCCCGCAGTCGTGACTCCACAATCAGCGCCATGACAACCACCTGCTGTTGATGCGAGGGCGTATCTGTGCCGACCATCGCTCGAATCGCTTTCGAGCGGGAGTTCAGAGCCCCCCGTTCCTCCCGTAGGAGCTGCACGCCGATGACCGCCGCACGTTGGAAGGACCCGGGTGCGGTTGGACTTGGGGCGCTGCTGTTGGGCCTGATCGTCGCGCCCTGGGTCTATGTCGTCGCCTTCAACGCGCTCTTCGCGTTTCCGGCACCCTTCGCCTTGATGGCGGCCCCCCTGCTGCTCGTAGCGACACTGGACCTTGGACTGGAGGCGTTCGCGCGGCTCCATGGGTTCACGTGGCTCCGGCGATTGGGAGCGGCGTTGTCGGTGGGGGGCCTGCTCACGATCCTCTGGGTCCTGTCGGGCTTCACGTTGATGACCGGCTCCGAGCGACTGGGACTGCTGGCGACCGTCTGGCTCGGCGCCTCACTGGCCTGCCTCGTCATCTCGTTGGCGGTGGGCGTTGCCGGTCCCGCGGTGTTCCTGTTGCGCCTGGACTCACCAGCGAGGCGGCGGGCCGCGCTGGCCGTGGCGTTGCTGCTGTTCGGTGGACTCGCCGCGCTCTGCCTTCACTACCTGCTGACGCCCGCAGGCTTCATCGGCGGTCCGCCTTCGCCAGTTCCCATTGGATGAAGGACTCCGCAGTTGACAGGGCGGGCCCCTGGCCCTCTTAACTCCGCGGGCCACCGCCTCTTCAGGAGCCCCATGAGCCCGCTTCTCCATGACCCCGCCTCGGGTCACCTTCCGCAGGACCTGCTCGCAGCCATCCAGGAGGCCTACGTGCCGGCGGGGATGACCGTCACGACCCAGGCGGTGCGCGAAGAAGAGAGCGCCGAGTATGGCGCCTGCCGCCTGGGGCTCGACGGCCGGGAGGTCGTCTTCCGTGTGGCCAAGACGACCCCCACCAAGATTGGCCAGTTCGTGACGCTGTGGAAGCGCCCCACCCCTGGCGCGGAGATCGCCCCGCTCGACGGCGATGACGGCGTGGCGATTGTCGTGGTGAGCGTGGCCGACGCGACGCACCGGGGGCAGTTCGTGTTCCCCCGGAAGACGCTGCTGGACAAGGGCGTCATGTCCCGCGCCCAGCAGGGCGGCAAACGCGCCATCCGCGTCTACCCGCCCTGGTCCAAGCCCGTGGTGCAGGAGGCCATCCGGACCCAGAAGTGGCAGCTTCAGTACTTCCTCTCGCTGCCACTCGAAGTGGGCACCGGACAGGCCCGGATCCGTCAGCTCTTCGCCGCGTGAGCCCCCACGCTCAGGGCGCCGCCCGGCGGTCCCAGCCCTCCGCGCCCGAGTCGACCAGCTGGCGCAGCTGGACCTCCAGCCCTGGGGTGAACGGCGGGTAGACGTGCTGTCCCGCGTGCCGGAACTCGGTGGCGCGCGCGTAGTCCGAATAGAAGTGCGGCGCCGCCCCCAGGAACACGTCCATGTCGTTCTCCCCCACGATCTGCAGCATGGGGAGCGACAGCGGCCGGTCCGGACGGAACAGCCCCTCCTCCTGATGAAGCGGCGAGCGCCAGGGCGACATGGCCACGAAGAAGCGCACCGAGCCCAACCCCTGGTCCTCTCCGCGCGCCTGGAGGTGGAGCGCCACGGACGCCACCGCCGCTCCCTCGCAGAAGCCCGCGATGCCGTCGAACGGGCCGTACCGCCGCACCACCTCGCGCAGGTACCCCAACGTCAGCGCCCACTGCTCGCGGACCTCCGGGGTCACCTCGAACGCGGTGCCGTGGTGGTGCCGCGCGTAGAGCGCCTCGAAGCCCGCGCGCCACTCGCGGTAGCGCGCCGCCTTGTCGTAGAGCCCGGTGCTGACCAGCTGGCTCAGGCCCACCTGCTCCAGTTGCAGCGCGTTGGTGAAGGCCGGCATCTCATACGGCGCGTCCGGCACGACGAAGTCCAGATGCGAGCGGTCGATCCACCCGGTCCGCTCCAGCAGGATCCGCGCGAGGCGCGCGTTGGTCCCCTGCCCCGGAAGGAACAGCACCCTCGGGCGGCGCGGCACGAACACCGACAGGTCGCCCAGCTGGGGGTGGCGGCTGCGCTGCTCGACGGGCGCGCGCGGGTTGCGCCGGTGCACGAGCGAGAGCGCCGGGCCCAGCAGCGCCCACAGCTCGCGGCCCTCCTCGCCGGTGCCGCCCAGCATGCGGCTGTAGCGCTCCCACTCGGCTTCCCGCTCGACCTGGAAGCGCTCGAAGGGGAGCAGCTCCAGGGTGCGCTCGGACAGCACGCGCTTGGCCGGCTCGATGAAGTCCCACAGCTCCAGCAGCACGCGCTCGGCGTCGGTGCTGGTGGATGACGCGGAGGTGAGCCGGGCCAGGGCGCGCGCATGCGCGTCGCGGTCGTCTCGGAAGTGCACGTAGGCGGGCGCGAAGGCCTGCACGAAGAACGCATAGCTGGCGCACATCAGGGAGCGGACCCTGCGCGGCACCTGCGCTCCGTCGTTGTAGGTGATGAGGTTCGGGTCGCCGTTGATCCACAACCCCTGCACGCGGCTGCCCTCCCCGAACAGGCCGAGCAGCACCGAATCATCGGTGTGCGAGCCCAGGCACTTGAGGAAGACGTCGGCCTTGAGCGTCTCTCCCGCCTGGGTCACCACGGCGTCGGCGGTGAGGTGGTCCGTCTCTCCCACGACGATGCGCAGCCGGCCCATGCGCTGGGCGAGGAAGTAGAGGTCGGAGCCGGCGGGGACGGTGGACTGGTCCATCGTCCACTCTCCCGTCGCGTCACGCGCCAGGCAGTCCAGGGACTCCACGACCACGCCGCACGCGGCGTAGAAGGGGCGCATCACGCTCACCACGTCGGACACGGGCATGACGCCCTTGCTCGAGTTGAGCAGCCAGTTGCAGAACGTGGAGAGCACCATGTGCTGCTGACGGCACAGCAGCGTCACGTGCCGGGCGCCGTTCTCCAGGGCGGTGCGCATGTTCTCCACGGCGAACGCGCCGTGACCCACGATGACCACCGAGGCGCCCTGGAACGAGGCCAGCGGCGTGTCGTTGGAGATGCCCAACCCGATGTGCCCCTGGAACGCGTCCTCGCCCGGGAACGTGTGCTGGCGGGGACGGTGCAGGCCGCCGGTCATCGCGGCCACGCCGGACACGCGCATCCGCTGCGTCCGCCCGGCGCGCTGATAGGTGACTTCGTATTCGGAGTCCGCGACCTTTCGCACGGCCTGGACCCGCGACTCCAGATACACGGGGCCCAGCAGGGACCCGGCCATGTCCTGACAGCCGGTGAGGATCTCCTGCTGCGAGGGGAAGCTCGTCCTCCAGCTGTGGCCCCCGGGCGACGGCATCGTGGTGCTGTCGAAGTCGTAGGCCGGCGAGTCGATCTGCAGCTTGGACGAGGCATTGGCCAGCGTGCGCCAGACGCCGCCCACACGCGGAGCCGCATCCATCACGACCACGGAGGTCCCAGCCTTCTCCAGCTGCCGGGCGAAGCTGAGGCCCCCCATCCCCGCGCCAATCACCAGCACCGGCAGCTGGGGCCGGGGCGCCGAGGCCACGGGACGCGCGGCCACGGCGGCGCGGGGCGCCAGGGATGCCAGGTGACGGGCCATCGTGCTGATGCTCGGGTATTCGAAGACGAAGGCCGCCGACAGCTCGACGTTCAGGCGCGAGGCGAGGCGGTTGCGCAGGGACACGCTGCCCAGCGAGTCCAATCCGCTGTCCAGCAGGGACGCGTCGTCCGCGACGGGCCTCCCCACGGACTCAGCGGCCGCCTGACGGACCATCGCGAGCAGGTCCTCCGCCGCGACGAGGGTGGCGCTCGGAGCGGGTTCGGTCCCCGGCTGGGCCGGACTTCCACTGCCCTTGGGACGGAGACGGGAGAGCAGCGGCAGCTCCAGCCGCAGCCGGCTCCAGTCGATGGGCGAGACGCACACCGCGCCCCGCTTACCCGCGGCCAGCAGTTGCTCCAGCACCTCGGAGCCCAGCGCGTCGCTGATGCTGCCGAAGCCTCCGGTCTCCGCGCGCCGGGCCGCGTCGTGGCGCGCCGCCATGCCGCCGTCGGACCAGGCACCCCACTGCACGGACAACACAGGCTCGCCTGCCGAGGACCACTTGCGCGCCAGCGCATCCAGCGTCGCGTTCGCCGCCGCGTAGCTGCCCTGCCCCGAGGAGCCGAACACCGCCGCCGCGGAGGAGAAGAGCACCAGGAAGTCCGGCGGAGAGAAGACTTCCCGCAGGTTCCTCGCTCCGTGCACCTTCGCGCCGTAGGCCTGCCGCAGCTTCTCCACGGACTGGTTCGGCAGCGTCCCGTCGCTCAGCACTCCGGCTGCGTGGACGACTCCGCCCACCGAGGGCCAGCCCGAGGCCTCCAGCCAGGCCTTTGCCTCGCGCACGCTCTCCGCACGGGACACGTCGCACGCCACGCACTCCACCCGCGCCTTCGCGCGCAGCGCTTCCAGCTCCGGCGAAAGCGTTGCTCCCGCCGTGCGAGACAGCAGCAGCACGTGCGTGGCTCCGCGCTCCACCAGCAGCCGGGTCACCACCTTGCCCAGCGCGCCCTGCCCTCCGCTGATGACGTACGTCGCGTCCGGACGCACCTGGAGGCCTTCGACAGCGCCGACGTCGCTACAGCGCCGCAGGCGGGGGACTCGCACCACGCCGGCCGCGTCCACCGACAGCTCGTCCTCCGCGTCATCGCTCGTCGCGAGCGTGAGCACCTTCGCCAGCGTGCTCCCTGCGCTCTCGATGCAGCGCACCCGGAGGT
Organism: Corallococcus sp. CA054B; assembly: GCF_003611625.1. Taxonomy (NCBI): domain Bacteria; kingdom Pseudomonadati; phylum Myxococcota; class Myxococcia; order Myxococcales; family Myxococcaceae; genus Corallococcus; species Corallococcus sp. CA054B. Next base: position 3,529 of record NZ_RAVY01000099.1, on the reverse strand, counting down.
CCGGACGTTCCAAACGGAAGGTCCTCGCCAGGCCCCACAGGCCCGCGTCGTCCTCGCTCCCGGCTTCCGTCACGAACACCCGGCGGTCGGCCTGGACCGTCTGGAGCAGCCTCAGCCCCAGCGCCACGTCCTCTTCCGCGCCACGGCCCCAGAGCGCCACCGTCGTCCAACGCTGGTCGGACAGCGCGGCCTGCGCCTGCGACTCATCCTCCACGACCACCGCCTGCCAGCCCGCGGGCAGTTCTCCTTCCAGTGTCCTTCGCGTCAGCAGCAGGTGTGCACCGCTACCGCCGGGACGTGTCTCGATTGGAGGGACGGGCGTCCACGCCGTCTCATAGACGCACGTGGCGGGCGTTGCCTGCTCCACCGGCGCGGCCTTGGCGGCTCCCGGTTTCGCCCCGGGCCGGGTCCATCCCAGGGGAACGTGCCGGAACAAGCCGGGCCCTCGACCCCACCGGAGCGCCTGACTCGACGCCACCCATTGCGTCCCGGCCTCGCCCACGATGCGCTGTGCAAGCTTGAGCAGCGTGGAGCCCGGCCCCAGCTCCACGACCGTCTTCGCCGGCCCTTGCGCCCACGCCGTCTCCACCGCACGCAGGAACAGCACCGGATTCAGCAGCTGCTCCGCCCAGTACTCCGCCGTGCGCAGCCGCGACGTCTCCACCGCGCCCGTCAGCGTGGAGATGAACCGCACGCCTTGCGGCTCGCGCAGCTCCACCGCTTCCAACCGCTGGCGGAACGCCTCCGCCGCGGGCGCCATCATCGGCGAGTGGAACGCGTGCGACACCGCCAGCATCGTATGGGCCACGCCCAGCACTTCCGTGACGAAGCGGTGCAGCGCGTCCTTCGGCCCTGCCACCACCGTCGTCGTCCGCTCGTTCTCCGCGGCCACCACCAGCTCCGGTGGCAGCAACGGCCGGACCAGGTCCGCCGGACTCCGCACCGCCGCCATGCCTCCGCGCGGACACTCCGCCATCAGTCGGCCCCGCAGCGCGGCCAGCTCCAGCGCCTGCTCCGCGCTCATCCCCCCCGCCACCGCCGCCGCCGCGAACTCACCGACCGAGTGACCCAGCACCGTCGCGGGGCGCATGCCGCGCGCCTGCCACATCGCCGCCTGCGCCAACTGGAGCGCGACGATGGCCGGCTGCGCGTACTGCGTCTCCTGCACCTGCGCCGCCATGTCCTTGTCGTCGGAGAGCAGCAGCTTCAGCAGCGGCACCTCCACCTTCGACTCCAGGAATGCCGCGTAGCGGTCCAGCGTCTCCTTGAAGACGGGGTTGGCTTCGTACAGGCCCTTCGCCGCTGCCGGCACCAGCGAGCCCTGTCCGGTGAACATCCAAAGCACGGTCATTCCCAGCCCCCCACTTCCTTCGCGAACGCATTCGCCCGGCCTGACGCGGCCGCATCCCAGGATTCAAGTACGACGTGAGCATTGGTGCCGCCGAAGCCGAACGACGAGACCCCCGCGACGAGCGGCCGCTTCTCACCGTTCCGGCCGAGCGCCGTGGGCTGGGTCGGGATGACGGCGGAGAAACCCGCGAGGTCGATCTTCGGATTCAGCGTCTTGAAGTGCACGTTGCCGGGCGCTTCCCGGCGGCGCAGCACCTCCACCGCCTTGATGAGCCCCACCACACCGGCGGCGCCCTCCAGGTGGCCGATGTTGCTCTTCACCGCGCCCAGGACCACGGGCTTGTCCCGCTGGGCCCCCAGCACGTTCTTGAGCGCTTCGACTTCAATCGGGTCGCCCAGCGACGTGCCGGTGCCGTGGCACTCGACGTAGTCCACGTCGCGCCCTTCCAGCCCCGCGACGTCCAGCGCCTGCCGGATGACCGCCTCCTGCGCCAGACCATTGGGCGCCGTCAGTGAAGCGCTGCGTCCATCCTGGTTGACCGCCGTGCCGCGGATGACGGCCAGCACCTCGTCGCCATCCGCCAGCGCGTCACTGAGCCGCTTGAGGACGACCGCGCCCACGCCTTCGCCCCGGCAGTATCCATCCGCGGCCGCGTCGAAGGTCGCGCAGCGGCCCTGGATGGACAGCATCTTGGCGGCGGAGCAGCCCACGAACGAGCGGGAGTGCAGCATCACGTTGACGCCACCCACCAGCGCCGCCGAGCACACGCCGCCGCGCAGCTTCTCGACCGCCAGGTCCACCGCCACCAGCGACGACGAACAGGCGGTGTCCAGCGTCATGCTGGGGCCCGTGAGGCCCAGCAGGTACGAGATGCGATTGGATGTGATGGACGCCGACGACCCCGCGCCGAAGAACGGATCCGACAGCTGGTCCTCGCCGTTCATGTGCGCCCAGTCATGGTTCATCTGGCCCACGAACACGCCGATGCGTGACGAGCGCAGGCGCTCCTTGTCGTATCCGGCGGCATGGAAGGCCTCATAGGCGACCTCCAGCAACAGTCGCTGCTGCGGATCCATGGCGCGGGCCTCCGCGACCGGGATGCCGAAGAAGTCGTGATCGAAGCTCTCCACCTCGCTCATGAAGGCGCCGCGCCGGGTGTAGCTGCGTCCCACCGCGTTCGGATTCGGGTCGTACACCGCGTCGATGTCGAAGCGGGACGAGGGGATCTCCGTCACGCAATCCCGCCCCGCGAGCAACATCTCCCACATCTCGTCCGGCGAGAGGACGTCTCCGGGCAGACGGCAGGCACGGGACACGATGGCGATGGGCTCCTCGGAGCGCCGCGGCTGCCGCTGCGCCCGGGGACGAGGGGCTGGCGTGTTCGGAGTCGTGCTCTCCAGCCGTGCGGCGAGCGCAGCGGCCAGTTCCTTCAGCGTCGGGTGATTGAGCACGAACACCGCGCCCACCGTAAGGCTCAGCTCGCGGCTGAGGCTCTGGGCCAGTCCGACCGCGCCCAGCGAGTCCAGCCCCTGCGCCATCAGCGGTTCGTCGTCGATGATCTGGCCGCCTGCGGACAGGCCCATCGACTCCGCCGCCGCGCGACGCACCAGCGCGACCAACTCCGCCATCGTCGGGCCGCTCTTTGCGTCCGAGCGCTTCGGGACCTGTGTCTCGACGCGCCTGGTCCGGAAGCGGGACACCAGCGGCAGCTCCAGCCGCAGCCGGTTCCAGTCGATGGGCGAGACGCACACCGCGCCTCGCTTTCCAGCAGCCAGCAACTGCTCCAGCGCCGCCGTGCCCAGCGCGTCACTGATGCTGCCGAAGCCTCCGGCCTCCGCGCGCTTGTACGCCTCTTGCCGGGCCGCCATGCCGCCTTCGGACCATGCACCCCACTGCACCGACAGCACCGGCTCGCCCGCTGCCGACCACTTCCGCGCCAGCGCATCCAGCGTCGCGTTCGCCGCCGCGTAGCTGCCCTGGCCCGAGGAGCCGAAGACCGCCGCCGCGGAGGAGAAGAGCACCAGGAAGTCCGGCGGGGTGAAGACCTCCCGCAGGTTCCTCGCTCCGTGCACCTTCGCTCCGTAGGCCACCGTCAGCTTCTCCACGGACTGGTTCGGCAGCGTCCCGTCGCTCAGCACTCCGGCTGCGTGGACGACTCCGCCCACCGTGGGCCAGCCC
>NZ_RAVY01000098.1:0-35159 GCF_003611625.1 Corallococcus sp. CA054B | reverse complement strand
GGGCCCAAGAGGGCGTCCGGGCGGGGCTTGCGCGCCCGGCGGGCGGTGCGTGGAAAAAGAGGTGGAGGGAAGCCCGGGATGCGCCGATTGTTCGGCTTCCATCCGCCCGGAGTACGTCCGCGCGGATCCCTGGCCTTTCTGGAGCCCCCTTGATTCCCTATTGGCACGCCCCCTCGTTCAAGCTGGGGCCCCTGGAGCTGAACCCCTTCAACGTCTTCGTGGCGGCGGGCATCCTGTTGGCCGCCCGGCTGCTGACGAAGCAGGCGGAGCGCGAGGGCCTGGACCCGAACCCGCTGGCGGACTTCGCGATGTGGGGGGTGGCGGCCGGCATGCTCTTCGGCCACTGGGTGCACCTTTTCTTCTACCACCCGGAGGAGATGTCCAAGAGCCCGTTCCAGATCCTCCGGTTCTGGGATGGCCTGTCCTCCTTCGGCGGCCTGTTGGGCGGCATCCTGGCGGCGGTGGTGTTCTTCCGGGTGAAGAAGCTGCGCTTCAACGACTACGCGGACAGCTTCGCGCTGGGCGTGGCGCCGGGCTGGGCGGTGGCGCGGCTGGGGTGCTTCGCGGTGCATGACCACCCCGGCAAGCTGACGGACTTCTTCCTGGCGGTGCAGTTCCCCAACGGCAACCGGCACGACCTGGGCTTCTACGACGCCATCGTGCTCTTCGCGATCACGGGCCTGCTGTACGCGCTGCGCGACATGCCGAAGATGAAGGGGCGGCTGTTGCCGCTGCTGGCGCTGCTGTACGCGGCGTCCCGCTTCAGCCTGGACTTCCTGCGGGCCACGGACCTGTCGTACGTGGACGCGCGCTACTTCGGCCTGACGCCGGCGCAGTACGGCTGCCTGCTGCTGGTGGCGTATGGACTGTGGGGCCTGTTGCGCAAGCAGGCGCCGAGCGCATCCTCGCAGAAGCCGTCCGCGCCGCAGGGCCGGGTGGAGACGGCGCGGTAGCGTCATCGTTTCAAGTCGGGGGGGTACCGCGTGAAGGCACTGGCGTACGACGCGTTGATGGCGCCGCTGGGCTGGGTGGGGCTGAACGCCGCCCGGCGGCAGCTGGTGGAAGGGCTGTCCGGCAAGGTGCTGGAGGTGGGCGCGGGCACGGGCCTGGCGCTGCCGGGCTACCCGGACTCGGTGACGTCGGTGACCGCGGTGGACGTGGACCTGGGAGCGCTGGTGCGCGCGCGGGCGCGGAAGAGCGGCGTGGCGCTGCTCCAGGCGGATGCGCAGGCGCTGCCCTTCACGGACGGCTCGTTCGACGCGGTGGTGTCCAGCCTGGTGTTCTGCTGCGTGGACGCGCCGGCCACGGCGCTCTCTGAAGTGATGCGGGTGCTCAAGCCGGGCGGCGAGCTGCGCCTGCTGGAGCACGTGCGGGCCCCGAACCCGGCCGTGGCCACCGCGCAGGACCTGCTGACGCCCGCGTGGCACAAGCTGACCGGCGGCTGCCGCCTCAACCGGGACACCTTCCGCCTGGTGGAGGCCACGGGCTTCCACATCCTCAAGCGCGAGCAGCGCCTGGGCGGCGTGGGCGAGCTCATCGTCGCACGGCGGCCTTGAGCCTCCCTCCAGGAGGGGGCTCGTAGGACCCGTCCCGAGGGTCTGTTCCGACCTGTCAGGATGGATTCATACACGGGATGTCAGAGGTCACTTTAGGATGGCGTGCATGCTCGCGGCGGACCTACCCGCCGCGTCCCATTCCGTGAGGCCCTGACGCATGTTGCGCGCCCTTCGACCCCTCCTCGCAGTGCTGGTGTTCGCCGGCTGTGGACCCGACGTCGCTTCGGAGTCCACGTCCGACCTCGTGAGTACTCCGGCCGCCCTGGCGGACTCCGACCGTCACGGTGGCGCCAACCCCCGTGAGGGCTCCGTGCGACTGTCCACCGGCGTCACGCTCCGCTACGTCGAGCAGGGCCGCCAGGACGGGCCCGTCGTCGTCTTCCTGCACGGCTATACGGACTCGCACCACACCTGGGACCTGGACCTTCCGCGCTTCCCGCGCGACTTCCGCATCTACGCGCTGGACCAGCGCGGCCATGGCGATTCATCCCGCCCGGCGTGTTGCTACACGCAGCAGGCGTTCGCGAAGGACGTGGTGGCGTTCCTCGACGCGAAGCGCGTGTCGCGCGCCGTGCTCGTGGGCCACTCCATGGGCAGCTTCATCGCGCAGCAGGTGGCGCTGGACTTCCCCCACCGCGTGAAGGGGCTGGTGCTCGTGGGCTCCGCGCCCACTGTCGCGGGCAATGAGGTGGCCCTGGGCCTCAAGGAGGCCGTGGACTCGCTGACCGACCCCGTGGACCCCGCATTCATCTACGAGTTCCAGGCCAGCACCTTCTACGCGCCCGTGCCGGAGTCGTACCTGGACACGCTTGTCTCGGAGAGCTCCAAGCTGCCCGCGCGCGTGTGGCAGGACGCGCTGGACGGGCTCATCGCGGAGGACCACTCCGCGCGCCTGGGCCGCATCCGCGTGCCCACGTTGATCATCGGCGGGGACCATGACGGCTTCTTCTCCGTGGACGAGCAGCGAGCCCTGGCCCGCGCCATCCGCGGCTCCAGGTACCTGCTCTACCCGGAGACCGGCCACGCGCCGCACGCCGAGCGCCCCCAGCGCTTCGTGAACGACGTGCACCACTTCCTCAACCGCCTGTAGCCCTCCGGGCTCAGGCTCAGGCTCCGGCCGTCCCGGGTTCCGCCGGGCGGCTGGAGTCGCTCCGGGCCAGCACCACCACCGCCACCAGGATGAGCAGGCCGCCCAGGCCCTGCCGCAAGGACAGGCGCTCGCCCAGGAAGATGGCGCCCAGCACCACCGCCATCACCGGCTCCAGCGTGGAGAGCAGCGACGTGTTCACCGGGCCAATGCGCTTGAGGCCCGCGAAGAACGTGAGCATGGCCACCACCGTGGACAGCAGCGCCAGGCCCGCCACCGCGCCCCAGCCTCCCAGCGTCTGGGGAAAGGCCGGGCCCTTCACCAGCATCAGCGCCCCGAAGGCGACCCCCGCGGACAGCGGGACGACGGTGCTCGCCGCGAGCGGCCCCGCCGGCCCCGCCACGCGCGCGCTGGACAGGACGTAGAGCGCGTAGATGACCGCCGACAGCACGCCCAGGCCAATGCCCAGCGGCTTCGCGTCCGGGCCGGGGTCCACCGTGAGCGCCGTCCCGCACAGGGCCAGCCCCACCGCCAGCCAGCGGCGGCGGCTCAGGTGCTCGCGGCCCAGGGCCACCTGGATGAGGGCCACCAGCGCGGGGAAGAGGTAGAGCAGCAGGGCCACCAGCCCGGCGGACGCGTGCTGGAGCGCGATGAAGTAGACGCTGCCCTCCGTGAAGTAGCCCACCGCGCCCAGGCCCACCAGGCCCCACAGGAGGCGGCCCCGGGGCCACCTCCCGCCCTTCGCGACCATCACGCCCGCGAGCACCAGGCCCGCCAGCGTGAAGCGCAGGAAGAGCAGCGTGGGCATGTCCGTGCCCGCCGCGTAGGCCAGGCGCGCGAACAGGCCCAGCGCGCCAAAGGAGGCACCGGACAGGGCGACGAGGAGGAAGCCGGCGGTGCGGGTCCGCATGGCGCGTTGGGCGCGCCTACCAGTTCTTCACGGAACCCAGGTCGAACACGTCCGGGAAGCCGCCCTTGCGCAACAGCTCCGCGGCCACCGCGCTGCGGCCTCCCGCGGCGCAGTACACCACCACGGGCGTGCCCACCGGGCCGACCTCGGAGAGGCGCTGGGCCAGCACCTGCACGGGGATGTTGCGGGCGGCGTCCGGGTGTCCCTGCTGGAACTCCTCCGGGGTGCGCACATCCAGCAGCACCGCGCCCTGGGCGACGAGTTCGTGGGCCTTCTGCGAGCGTTCCTGAGGCGTCATGCACCCCATTCAACCAAAGCCCGGGGCCCCGCCGGGCTGAAAACTGGAGGGCGCCGCACCGGGCGCTACAGTCCTGTAACGATACCCATGCGACTCGACAAGCTCACCCTGCTCCACCAACTGTCCGAGCGGCTCCAGCAGAGCGACCGGCTGGCCCACCGCGCGGAGGCCGATGCCCGCGAGGCCGCCCGCAGCCTCGCCACGGAGTCCGAGAAGAAGGAGGACGGCCGCGCCGCCATCGAGTACGGCAGCCTCGCCACCGGTCAGGCCCAGCGCGCCCGCCGCCTCCAAGAAGAGCTCCAGGCCCTCACCGCCTTCAGCCAGAAGGAGCTGCCCCGCTTTTCGCGCCAGGGGCCCGTGGGCCTGGGCGCCCTGGTGGACTGCAGCACCGAGGACGAGGACGGCTTCGCCGAGCGCACCTTCTTCGTGCTCCCCGCCGGCGCGGGCACCGAACTCACCGGCCCGGGCGGCGACGGCTTCCTCTCCGTCATCACGCCCAGTTCCCCCGTGGGCCGCGCGCTGCTGGGCAAGAAGGCCGGCGACACCGTGGAGGTCACGCTCGCGGGCGAGGTGCGCGAGTGGACGGTGCTGGAGGTCGCCTGAGCTGGCGCCGGCCTACTCGCTCTGGGTGGGCCCCGGCGCCGCGTGCGCGACCAGCCACTCCTCGGGGATGTCTCCCCGGGGCAGCTCCAGGAGGAACGTGGAGCCCTCCCCCGGCGTGCTCACGGCGCTCACCGTGCCGCCGAACGCCTCGACAATCTGGCGCGTGATGTAGAGCCCCAGGCCCAGGCCGCCGTAGTGCCGTTCGCTCACCGCGCGCTCGAAGCGCTCGAAGATGCGCGCCAGGTCGTCCGGCGCGATGCCGATGCCGTGGTCCTTCACGGTGAGCCGCGCCAGCGTGCCCTGCGCCTCCACGCTCACGATGACGGGGTGGCCCGCGCCGTACTTGAGCGCGTTGGACACCAGGTTCGTCACCACCTGCTCCAGCCGCAGCCGGTCCCACCGGCCCACCACCGGCACCGGCGCCTCCAGGCCCAGCTCCGTGCCGGCCTGCGCCGCCGCCGCGGAGAAGCGGTAGAGGATTTCCGCGGCCACGCTCGCCAGGTCCAGCTCCTCCAGCTCCAGCCGCAGCCGGCCCGCGGTGATGCGCGACACGTCCAGCAGGTTGTCCACCAGGCCGGACAGCCGGCGCACCTGGCGCTGTACAACGTCCAGCGCGTCCGCGACGCGGTCCGTGGGCACGTCCTTGCCCTCGCGCGCCAGCACCACCACCTGCTTCTGCAGGAGCTGCACCTTGAGGCTCAGCGGCGTGAGCGGCGTCTTCAGCTCGTGGCTCGCGATGCCCAGGAACTCGTCGCGCTGGCGCACCGCTTCGCGCGCCTCGCGGTACAGCCGCGCGTTCTCCAGGTAGAGCGCGGTGCGGTGGGCCAGCTCCGTGAGGAAGCGCTCCTCCTCCGCGCCAAAAGCGCGCAGCACGTCGGAGCGCAGCACCATCAGCGCGCCCAGCACATTGCCGCGCGCGCCCAGCGGCACGCTCAGGCAGCCGTGCGGCCCCACCTCGCGCAACAGCCGCGCGTGCTCCGCGTCCCGCGCGATGGCCACCACGTGCTCCTCGGACAGGATGGGCAGACGCCCCACCGCCCCGGACGCGAACACCTGGGGCAGCCCGCCCGGCACGGAAGGATCCGGCGGATAGCGCGTGAGCAGGTCGCGCAGCAGCGCGTGCCTTCCCGCGTCCGCGTGCAGTGACGCCGCCACGCGCAGGACTTCATCGCCCACGGCGCCCGTTGTCCGGAGGATGAGCAGGGCACCCTCCCCCAGCGCGGGCACCAGCAGCTTGAGCAGCGGCTCCAGCCGCGCATCCGCGTCCACCGACGTGCCCAGCAGCGCCCCGGCCTCCGCCAGCAGGCGCGACGCATCCAGCATGGACGCGGGCACCGCCTCCACCGCATGCGTGCGCAGGAGCGCCGCGGCCACCTGCCCGTCCCCGGCCCGCACGGGCATTGCGTTGCAGCGCAGCACGGCGCGTGTCCCATCCGGACGGAGCACGTGCCACAGGGACGCGTCCACCGGCTCGCCCGCCAGCGCTCGCGCCAGCGGCGAATCCTGGGGCGGCAGCGGTGTGCCGTCATCCCGCACCCATTCACACCCAGGCAGGCGGGCGTGCTCGATGTGGAGAGGGACCGGAATGCCGAAGTGCGCCGCGGCTTGTGAGTTGAAAACAGTCACACGGCCCGTGCATTCAACGAGCACAACGCCTTCCGCGTCCATGACGCGCGTCGACAGGGGAGGGCCATCCCCATCCGTCACGCAGGCCTCCGAGGCTGAAGAGGTGATGCCGGACATGCCAAGGCTTTCCGCATGCATCATGGTGTCATCTCCGCCTCCCGGGAAGAAAGGAAGACAGGACCCGCAGCCCACTTCATCCTCAAGGACAGGGAATGCTTCCCATCCTCACGCTCTTCCCGCGGGCCCCCTTGCCTGCATGACGGCGATCCTCAATCGTTCGACTGTCTACGTCCGCGCCGTGCACGTTCCGTCCGCACGGCCAAGTTCTTCCACCGCGAGTCCCCTGCATGCAGATGCCGTTCACCCGGCCTGACGGCACCACCCCCACCGAGCGCCGCTTCCGGCAAGTCATCGACACGCTCCAGGAGGTCGTGTTCCAGACGGACACCGCGCGCACGTGGGTCTTCCTCAATCCCGCGTGGACCGAGGTGACGGGCTTTCCCGTGGAGGAGAGCCTGGGCCGCTCCGCGCTGGACTTCGTGCACCCGGACGACCGGGAGCGCACGCTGGAGGTGTGCAAGACCCTGCTCACGCGCGAGCGCGAGTTCGTCCAGCACGAGGTGCGCTACCTCACGCGCGACGGCGGCTTCCGCTGGGTGGACGTCTTCGCGCGGGTGACGGTCGACGAGGACGGCACGCTGCTGGGCATGGCGGGCACGCTCAACGACATCACCGAGCGCAAGCGCACGAGCGACGCGCTCGCCCGGCGCGAGCGCTACCTCACCGCCCTGGTGGACATGCAGCAGCGCCTGCTGTCGGTGTCGGAGGGCGGCGACCTGTACGGCACCGCGCTCGCGCCGCTGGGGCAGGCCTCTGGTGCCAGCCGCGTCTACATCTTCGAAACCCACACCAACGCGCAGGGCGTGCTGCTGTGCAGCCAGCGCGCGGAGTGGTGCGCGCCCGGGGTGACGCCGGAGATCGACAACCCGATGCTCCAGGGGCTGCCGTTGAAGCCGGACCTGGGGCGCTGGCTCCACCTCCTGGAGCGCGGCGAGGTCGTCACCGGGCGCGTGGCGACCTTCCCCGCCAGCGAGCGGGCGCTGTTGGATCCGCAGGGCGTCCTGTCGATCCTGGTGCTGCCCTTGCGCGTGCAGGGCCGGCTGGTGGGCTTCGTGGGCTTCGACAACTGCTACGAGGCGCGCGAGTGGGACCGGCTGGAGGTGGACCTGTTGTCCGCGGCCAGCGGCGCCATCTCCGTGTCGCTGGAGCGCCGCGCGTCCGAGCGGGCGCTGCGCGAGCACGAGCACCGCTTCCGCCAGCTCGCGGAGAACGCGTCGGACGTGCTGTACCTCTACCGGCGGGCAGCACCGCGCGGCTTCGCGTACGTCAGCCGCGTGGCGCACGCGAAGCTGGGCCTGGGGCCGGAGGCGCACTACGCGGATCCGGAGCTGTGGTACCGGCAGGTGCACCCGGAGGACCGGGCCGCGCTGGAGCAGCTGTTGGAGTCGCCCCAGTCCGTGGACGGCGCCACGGTGGAGCTGCGCTTCCTGCGCCCCGACGGCAGCCTGCTGTGGCTGGAGCACGTGGTGGCGCCGGTGACGGACCCCGCGGGCCACGTGGTGGCGGTGGAGGGCCTGGCGCGCGACATCACCGAGCGGCGGCAGGTGGAGGAGGCGCTCAAGCGCTCCGAGGCCAGCCTGCGCGCGCTGATGGAGGGCTTCCCCGACCCCGCGGCCATCGAACAGGACGGCCACATCGTCTACGCCAACGCGGTGCTCGTCACCACGCTGGGCTTCGCGCGCGCGGAGGAGCTGGTGGGCCGCCGGCTGTCGGAGTTCCTGGCGGACGTGCCGGGCACGGGCGTGGCGTCCGGGGACAGCACGCCGCTCACCAGCGAGCGGCGCCTGGTGCTGCGCGACGGGCGCACGCGCGTGGTGGAGCTGGCGAGCCTGCCCCTGCGCTTCGACGGTCAGCCCGCGGTGGTGTCCATCGCGCGCGACGTGACGGAGCAGCGCCAGCTGCAGGCGCGGCTGACGCTGGCGGACCGGCTGGCGTCGGTGGGCACGCTCGCGGCGGGCATCGCGCACGAAATCAACAACCCCCTGGCCTTCGTGGTCTCCAACCTGGGCTTCCTGTCGGACGAGTTCCGCCACCACCTGTCCCCCGGCCCCGGCGTGCGCGGCGTGCGCCCGCCGGACGTGGCGGAGTGGCAGGAGGTGCTGGGCGAGGCGTGCGAGGGCGCCGAGCGCGTGCGGCAGATCGTCCGCCAGCTGAAGACGTTCTCACGGCCGGATGAAGAGCGCATGACGCCGGTGGACGTGCACGCGGTGCTGGACTCGGTGGTGATGATGGCCGCCAATGAAATCCGGCACCGCGCGCGGCTGCGCCGGGACTACGGCACCGTGCCGCAGGTGATGGGCAACGAGGGCCGCCTCTGCCAGGTGTTCCTCAACCTGGTGGTGAACGCGGCGCAGGCGATTCCGGAGGGCTCCGCGCACGACCACGAGGTGGTGCTCGTCACGCGCGTCTCCGGAGAGCAGGTGGTGGTGGAGGTGCGCGACACGGGCAGCGGCATCGCGCCGGAGGTGCTGGGGCGCATCTTCGATCCGTTCTTCACCACCAAGCCCGTGGGCGTGGGCACCGGCCTGGGGCTGTCCATCTGCCACGGCATCATCACGGGGCTGGGTGGCGACATCCAGGTGGACAGCACCGTGGGCAAGGGCAGCACGTTCCGCGTGGTGCTGCCCGCGCCCCAGCCCGATCCGGTCGTCCGTTCGCCAGAGGCTCCGCCGCCGGACGCGCCCGTGGTGCCGCGAGGCCGCGTGCTGGTGGTGGACGACGAGCCCGCGGTGGGCCGCGTGCTGCAGCGGTTGTTGCGCGGCCATGACGTGGAGGTGGCCACGAGCGGCCGCCAGGCGCTGGAGCGCATGTCGCGAGCGCCGGGCTTCGACGCGGTGCTGTGCGACGTGATGATGCCGGACCTCGCCGGCCGCGACGTGTACGAGGCCGTGCGGCGCGCACACCCGGGCCTGGAGCGCCGCTTCGTCTTCGTGTCCGGCGGCGCCTTCACCGCGGGCGCGCGCGAGTTCCTGGAGCACATCCCCAACCCGCTCCTGGAGAAGCCCTTCGACGAGGCGCGCGTGCGCGGCGCCGTGGAGGAGCTGGTGCGGCACGGTCCGCCGGACGCCGCCTGACACCGCGGGACCGCGGGGACAGGTCCCTCCATCGGTCATCGGGAGGAGGGTCCTCCCGCTGACCGATGCGCCCGCATGACGGGTCTGCGAGCGTGTGCTCGTCCGCTCGCACCCCTTGGGGGAAGGTCCGTCGCGCATGAACCGCACCAAACTGTTGCTGACCCTCGCTGGCCTGCTGTTCGTGGGCGCGCTCGCGCTCGACGCGCGCTCGTTCTTCGCGAAGACCTCGTCGCACCCGCCGGTCGTCTCCGAGCCCGCCTCCGGCCGGCTCCCCAACGGGCACCTGCACCGGCTCCCGGCCACGGCCGTGGACCAGACCCACACCGTCATCCAGCCGGGTGAAGCCCCCATCAACGGGGTGCTGCCCGTCGTCCTGGGCCAGCCCGCGTCCGGCAAGGCCGGCCCGGTGGAGCTCACGGGCAAGCTGTCCGGCGCGTACGTGAAGACGGGCCCGGGTGAGGCCTTCGCCGTGTTCGAGCTGTCGGCGCGCATGCCGGAGAAGGTCCAGCGCGTGCCGGTGAACCTGGCGCTGGTGGTGGACCGCTCCGGCTCCATGGATGGCTCCAAGCTGACGGACGCGAAGCGCGCCGCGCAGGAGCTGGTGCGGCAGCTGCGCGACGGGGACCGGCTGGCGCTGGTGCACTACGGCTCCGACGTGAAGGTGGTGCCCAGCGTGGAGATCAACAACACCACGCGCCGCGAGCTGTTGAGCACCATCGACGCCATCCAGGTGAACGGCGGCACGAACATGAGCGGCGGACTGGTGGCGGGCGCGGAGGCGGTGCGTGCGTACGCGAAGCAGTACCGGGTGACGCGCACCATCCTGCTGAGCGACGGCGAGCCCACCGAGGGCGTGACGTCCAACGCGGGCCTCTTCTCCGAGGTGGGCAGGCTGCGCGAGACGGGCATCACCGTGAGCGCGCTGGGCGTGGGCAGCGGCTTCAACGACACGCTGATGCGCGGCATGGCCGAGCGCGGCGGCGGCTTCTCCGGCTTCGTCAGCGACTCCTCGGAGCTGGCCGCCATCTTCACCCGTGAGCTGGAGCAGGCCGCCAGCACCGTCGCGCGCAACGTGGGCATGGCGCTGACCCTGCCGCCCGGCGTGAGCGGCGTGGAGGTGATGGGCCTGCCGTCCACCCGCGAGGGCAACGCCGTGCGCATCCCCCTCTACGATTTGACGGGCGGCCAGTCCGCGCGCGTGGTGGTGAAGCTGACGCTGGACGCGCCCGCGAACGCGGCGGAGATGAACGTGCTGGACGCCGCGGTGTCGTACGTGGACGTGGCGGCGGACCTGCCGTCGCAGGTGACGCTGGCGCTGGGCGCGAAGGTGACGAACGACGTGCAGGTGGTGCACGCGAACCTGGACCGCGATGTGCGCGTCCATGCCATCCGCGCGTTGGGTACCCAGCAGCTCCAGGCGGCCGCGGAGCAGATGCAGAGCGGCAACCGCGAGAGCGCGCTCAGCTTCCTGACCAACGCGCGTAAACTGTTCGGCGCTTCGGCGTCCGCGCTCTCGGGGGAGCTTGCGGACCTGGACAGGACCCAGGCAGCCTATGGCAACGCCCAGAGTGACTCCGAGGTCCGCGAAGAGGCCCTCAACCTCAAGAAGAAGACGATGAAGAACTTCGGGCAGAGCAACAGCTACTAGTCCCCCCGCGGTACGGAACCCGGTGCGCCATGTCGCTCTCCATCCAACTCATCCGGCGGGAGGACTTCGAGTCGCGCTGCCTCTACGCGCTCGTGGGCGCCGGGGCCATGGCGATGGTGGCCGGCGTGGCGCGGCAGGTGCTGCGCGTGCCGGTGGAGCCGGGCTACTTCGCGCTGATGGCGGCGGCCATCACCGCGGTGAAGCCGAAGGCGGCGGAGAACCTGCTGGTGCGCGCGGGCATGGTGCTGCTGCCCGCCCTGCCCTATGTGCTGGGGCTGGCGTCGCCCTGGACACATGCTGTCGCGGGCGCCATCGCCGCGGGGCTCCTGGCGTGGCGAGGCAACGGGCGCGACAGCGTGGGCACGCCGCTCCAGGTCGCGCTGTGCGCCGGGGCCGCGGCCGTCACCACCGCGCTGGGCCTGTACGTGCACCAGGTGCTCGACGCGCGCTTCCTCCCGGCGTGGGGCTACTTTCCGTTGATGGTGGACTACGCCGTGGTGGCGCTGTTCTGGAGCATCAGCACGCTGCCGGCGAACCTGGCCATGGACCTGGACGCGGTGGCCACCCGGGGCATGCGCCTGGAGGCCACGCTCTCCGGTGAGGTGCGCGGCCTGGTGGCCCGGGCGCTCACCCTCTACCGCCAGTGCCAGGAGGAGGCGCGCAAGCTGGCGCGGGGCCCGGGGCTGGAGAAGCTCCAGGCCGTGCTCGGCAAGCTGGCCCGGGACGCCTTCACCCTGGCCGAATCCCACACGGAGCTGGAAGCGCGGCTGACCTCCGCGTCCCAGGGGAGCGTGGACTCGCAGGTGCAGGAGTTGAAGAAGCGCGCCCAGGACGCGCAGGACGGCGTGGCCCGCCGCCAGCTGGAGCGCGCCGCCGCGTCGCTGGGTGAGGAGCTCAACCACCTGGATGCGCTGTCGCGCCGCCAGGAGCGCCTCTTCGCGCAGCTGCACGCCCAGGTGGCCCTGCTGGAGCGGGCCCGCGTGTGCTTCATCGGCGCCCGCGCCGCGTCCCCCCTGGGGGGCAGCGGCGGCGGCGACCAGGTCCAGGCGCTGGCGGACAAGCTCTCCGCCCTGGACCTGGAGTCCTCCGGCCCGGAGGGAGCGGCGCAGGTCGCGCGGGCTCCCGCGGTCCGCTCCTGAAGGCCGCGCCCTACTTCGCTGACGCGCGCGTGGAGGCGCGGGTGCGCTTGCGCGCCGGAGCCGCGGCCTTCTTCGCGGTGACGCGAGGCGTGTGCAGCTCGCTGGCGATGCGCTGCTCGATCTCCTCGCGCGTGCGGCGGCTGACCTCCAGCGCGGCGTTGATGCGCTCGCGCACGATGTCGGCCTGAGCCTCCGCGGCGGCGCGGTACTCCGCGATGTCCCGGCGCAGCTCCAGGCGGCCCTCGCTGGGGGCGCCTCTCGCCGTCTTCCGGGTGGCCGTCTTCCGCCGCGCGGGGCGTTCCCCCGCCTGGGTCCCACTGTCCTGTTGTCCCTGTGCCTTGCGCGCCATCTGTCTGCCCCCTCGCGCGATCGCCCGCGCCTGTGGGCGGAAAGGTGGGGTGTGGACTTCCCGCACGGAAGCCCGGCCCCGGGTCGGATGTAGGGCGGGCAGCCGGACAATGTGCGGGCGCGGCAACAGAGGAGCTTCTCAACGCCTCCAGGAAGGCGCTAAGAGAGCGCTCACCGTTCCTGGGCCAAGGGGCCCCTTGACTGATAGCTCAGGAACTCCGCATCACCCCAAGGGCCGGGATGCGAGCAAGCCTTCGAGCCCCGCGCACCCCGGCAGCCCGGGACCCGCGGCGGAGCGGATAGTGAGGGAATCCCCGTGGCGGTCTCTTTCCTGAACCGGAAGCACAACCTGGACCGGATGTCGCTGCGCGACCTGGTCTACTCGTTCTTCACCTACTACGCCGTCGTCGCCTACATCCTCATCGGCATCACCTGCATCGTGTTGTCGGTGAAGTGGTTCGAGGCGCCGGTGCGCATGGGCGCGGCGGTGCTGCTGGCCACGGTGGCGTACCCGTTCGGCTGGTACCTCATCCACCGGTACATCCTGCACGGGCGCTTCCTCTACAAGTCCGCGGCGACGGCGGTGACGTGGAAGCGCATCCACTTCGACCACCACCAGGACCCGCACGACCTGCGCGTGCTCTTCGGTGCGCTGCACACCACGCTGCCCACCATCGCGCTGGTGCTCACGCCCATCGGCTACCTCATCGGCGGCCGGTCCGGCGCGGCGGCGGCGCTGGGCTGGGGCATGGTGACCACGTGCTTCTACGAGTTCTGCCACTGCATCCAGCACCTCAACTACGCCCCGCAGCAGAAGTGGCTGAAGGACATCAAGCGCCTGCACATGTCCCACCACTTCCACAACGAGCAGGGCAACTACGGCATCACCAACTACTTCTGGGACCGCGTGTTCGGCACGCTGTACGAGAAGGCCTCTGACAAGCCCAAGAGCCCCACCGTCTTCAACCTGGGCTACACGGCGGAAGAGGCGCAGAAGTACCCCTGGGTGGACAAGCTCTCCGGCGGCACCCGCGGTGACGGTCACCCGCGCCGCTTCCAGCAGGCCGAAGCGCTGAGCGCACCGGAAGTCCCCAGCGAACAGTCCTGAGTCTTCCTCCCCGCTTCACCCCGGACCTCCCCGCGCGCTCTGTCGCCCGGGGAGGTTCTTCGTTTTCACCGCACGTCACGCGGAGAGCGGCTGGGCCACGTCCTGCTGCTGCTCCTCGCGAAAGCGCCGGGCGGACAGGGGCGGCAGGGTGTGCACGCGCGCCACGAGGCACGCCGCGCTGCCGCCGGCCAGGTGGAACTGATCCAACCTCACGCTGACGGGCCGGCGCCCCAGGCCGCGCAGCACCGCCTCCACTCGGGGGACGCGCGCGCCGACGATGACGGTGTTGCCCACCTCCACCAGGTTGAGCCCGAACGCGAGCGCGTCCTCCCGGGCGATGGGAATCACCTGCTGGATGCCCTCCGTGCGCTCCAGCATGCGCAGCGACTCCGGCGTGAAGGCCTCCAGACACACCAGCGCGGTGCCGTCGGACAGGACGGTGAGCGCGGTGTCCAGGTGGTAGAGGTACGGGTCGCACAGCTCCAGCGGAGTGACGGGCGCGGCGAGGAAGGCCTCCAGCACGCCCGCGGCGCGCGGCGTGGAGCGCATGCCCCAGCCCAGGAGCGCGCCCCGGCCCGCGGGCAGCATGGCCACGTCGCCACCTTCGATGTGCACGCGCGGCGGCTCGATGACGTCGAAGCCGCGCGCGGCCAGCCACCGGGAGCGCGCGAGCTGCTCGCTGCGGCGCTGGCCATGGCGCATGGTGGCGAGCAGGGCGCGCAGCTCGCCTTCCTGAGAGACGAGCACCGCGTTGTCCTTGGCGAACACGGAGTCGAACGCGCCGTGGACGAAGGGCAGCTCGAAGAAGCCCGCGCCTGCTTCACGCAGGACACGCAGGAACTCGCGGTGCTGCGTGCACGCACGGCGCCACGCGACAGCCCCGGGCTTCATATGAGGGTTGATGTTCCATGCGACCTGATACGCGCAGTCGCGGGAGCGGACGTGGTCCTTCTCGCAACGCACCTGACTGACGGCGAAGGTGGCGGGAGCGATGTGGCCGGTGTGCAAGGTCATCCCCATACATGTGACCGGAAGGCACTCCCGCCTTCCGGTATGTGTAGAGAGGGTGCGCACCATGAGCGGGCTTGGCGAGGTGGCTGGGGAAGCGGGGACGGAGGACGCACGCCTGTCCGAACGGCTTCACCGGACCCTCTTGCGCTTCAACCAGGCGCGACTGGCTCCGGGGTTCCCCACCGAGGGCTGGCGGGCAGCCGTGCAGGAAGAGACGCAGTTGCGCTTGCTCGAAGGCGAATATGTGGAGGCGGAGCGGAGGCGCATCGCGGCCTGGGCCGCGGAAGCACCGGAGGACGCGGACGGATTCATCGCGTGGTTCGAGGACCTGAAGGAGTCCGGTCCCGGACAGCATGATCCGCTGTTCCCGTGGCTCGCCACGCAGGCCACGCGTGAACAGATGGACTGGTTCCTCACGCAGGAGGTCGCGGGCGAGGCGGGCTTCGACGACCTGGTGGCGCTGACGCAGCTGCAGCTGCCCACGCGGGCGAAGCTGGAGCTGGCGCGCAACTATTGGGACGAGATGGGCCGCGGGCGCGAGGACGCGATGCACGGGCCGATGCTCGCGGAGATGGCCCAGAAGCTGGGGTTGAAGCCCACGGACGAGGACACGGTGTGGGAAGCGCACGCGCTGGCGAACCTGCTCTGCGCGTTCGCGTTCAACCGCCGCTACACGTACCACGCGGTGGGCGCGCTGGGCATCGTGGAGGAGACGGCGCCGGGCCGCACCGCGTGCGTCAACGAGGGCCTCAAGCGTCTGGGGTTCGACATGCGCGTTCGGCGCTATTACGCGCTGCACTCCACGCTGGACGTGAAGCACTCCGAGACCTGGAACAAGGAGGTGCTGCGTCCGCTGGTGGAGGCGAACCCCGCGTGCGCGCGGCCCCTGGCGGAAGGAGCGCTCTTGCGACTGATGGCGGGCGCGAGGTGCTTCGAGCGCTACCGCCACGAGCTGGGCCTGGACCTGAAGTCGCTCAGCTGAAGCAGCGGAGCCTGGCCGTCCTTCCCCCCGGGACCTTGCGCGTGTGCGCTGGGCTCGGGGGTGCGTTTCCCGAAGGACGGTCCGCCCGGGGCCGGGGATGCGCCGGAGCCAGGGCGGGCGCCAGCTTGGGGCGTTTCCGAAGGCCGAGCTGGAGGTCCCGATGTCCCTGTTCCGATGCATCCCCGCCGCGCTGCTGCTCCTGACGGCGTGCGCTTCCCCGGGCACGTCCATGGAGGAGGTGATGCGCCGCACCGCCCCCCTGATGCCGAAGCGGCCGGATCCGCTGACCTACGGCACCCGGCCGGAGAACCCGGTGCGGGTGGGCTGGGGCGACAAGGGCGTGATGGCGTACTTCAAGCTCTTGCGCGGCCCTCAGGGCCAGCCGGTGGCGTGGCGCCGCATGGGGGACTGCTGCGAGTTCACCGAGGTGGATGGCCAGGGCAATGGGAAGGGCCGGCTGTCCATCTTCGAAGTGACGTACGACGGGCTGGACACGCCGGTGGTGCTCTACGTGGACGCCTTCACCGGCGGGAACGTGTACGCGCCCTGGGGCTTCCTGCTGGAGGGCCAGGGCGACACGCCGCCGCCCTCCGGGACGGAGCCGGAGGTCATCGACCTGTAGGGGCCGCCCGCCAAACTCCTGAATCCGCGAAGTCGTGGGGACTCAAGCGACCCCCTTCCGAGCGGGGCCCGTCGTGCCTAGATGCAAGGGTCGACAGGAGTGTGACTTTCCCCCCGGGTGTTGACCGTCACGCTTAAGACCTCCGCTCGTGCATGGGAGGTGCGGCCCTCTTGGCGCTGCGCTAAGCGTTCGATCGCTCTCCCGACGGAGGAGGAACCGTGGCGGCTGTGAAGAAGAAGCGTTGGCCATATGTGCTGGGAGGCATCCTCGTCCTCCTGATCGCCATCGTGGCGGTGGTGCTGTGGCGCCTGGACGCCATCCTGCTGAAGACGGCGCGCGACCAGGCCGCGACGTACTCGCAGAAGCTGGGGCGCCCCATCGAGATTGGTGACGTCTCCACGAAGCTCTTTCCCTACGTGGGCGCTCGCATCCAGAACGTCAGCGTGGGCGCCGCCGAGGGCGAAGACGTACCGCTCGCGGAGGTGAAGGACGTGACCGTGAGCGTGGCGGCGATGCCGCTGCTCACCTCCAAGGGCAAGGACATCCGCGTGCAGGACGCGGAGGTGTCCGGGCTCACCGTGAACGTCCTCCGCCTGGCGGACGGCACCACCAACGTGCAGCGTCTCCAGGAGAAGCTGGCCGCGCAGCAGCCGAAGGAGGAGACGCCGGAGGAGGAGACGCAGCCCACGGACCTGTCGGGCGTGCACGTGGAGCGCGCGGCGCTCACCGACGGCGTCATCCGCTTCGTGGACCGCTCGGGCGGCGCGCAGGCGCGCGAGCTGGCGGTGAAGGACCTGGACATCGAGGTGAAGGACCTGCGCGTGGGCCAGCCGCTGAAGGTGGACCTGGCGGCGGCGGTGCTCGCGGACAAGCAGAACCTGAAGATGACGCTCGCCGCGGCGCCGCTGCCGGCGACGCTCATCCCCACGCCGGAGCAGGTGACGCTGAAGGCGGAGCACATCGACCTGTCGCCCTTGGGGCCGTTCCTGCCCCCGGACGTGGGGCTGCAGGCAGGCACGCTGGACGCGGACTGGAAGGCGGACCTGGGCGGCGCGGTGCCCGGCGGCAAGGGCCCCACGAAGCTCGTGGGCGTCATCAAGGCGCTGGGCATGAAGTTCGCCGGCTCGGAGGGCGGCAAGGCGCTGGACGTGGTGCTCGACACGGACGTGACGGGCGACATGGCCACCGGTGACCTGGCGCTGGACAAGCTGAACCTGAACCTGGGCCCCGCGGCCATCACGGGCAAGGGCAAGGTGAAGGGGCTGCTCACGGACAAGCCCGCGGTGGAGGGCCTCGAGCTGGTGGGCCGCAACCTGGACCCCGCCGTGCTCGCCGAGTACTACCCGCCGCTGCGCAAGCAGCTCAACGGGATGATCGCCGGCCCCATTGGCCTGGACGTGCGCGGCAGCGGCACGCAGGAGGCGCAGGCCATCAACATCGCGGTGGACCTGACGCCGGTGCGGCTGCGGGTGCCGGATCAGCTGACGAAGGAAGCCGGCGGCGCGATGAAGCTGAACGCGACGGTGACGGGCGCGGCGGCGAGCGGCGGCGCGCTGCGCTTCGACGCGAAGGCGGACCTCAACGGCGTGGACATGCGGCCGGGCCTGCTGGTGAACAAGGCGCCGGGGCAGCGGCTGGAGGTCGCGGCGGCGGGCACGTACGCGCCGGCGAAGACGGGCAGCGGGATGACGGTGAACGTCACCCGCATGAGCCTGGGCGCGCTGGAGGACACGGTGACGGGCACCGCCACGGTGACGCTCGCGGGCACGGGCAAGAAGGCGACGACGACGTTCAAGGCGGACGTGAAGGCCGCGAAGCTGGATGCGGAGAAGTTGTTGATGAGCGAGGAGGAGGTCCTGGCGCGTAACGGCGGCAAGCCCCCGCCGGAGCCGCCACCGGGAGAGGCCAATCGCTTCAACGGCTACCGGGGTGACATCCAGTTCGCCATCGCGTCCTTGCGCTACACGGCGATGGACCTGACGAACGTGACGGGCGTCGTGAAGATGGTGGACGACCTCATCACGGTGGAGAAGTTCTCGACGGGCATCTACGGCGGCAAGGTGGTTGCGGACGGGACGACCATCCGCCTGGGGCCCGCGCCGGAGGCCCGGCCCTTCACCGCGAAGGTGCAGGTGCAGGGCCTGGAGGTCGCGCAGGCGCTGGCGGCGCGCACGCCGAAGCAGGTGTTGACGGGCAAGTTCAACGGCAACGTGGACGTGCAGGGCGTGGGCTACACGCCGGAGAAGCTCCAGCAGACGCTGCTGGGCGGCATCAGCGGCAACCTGCTGGAGGGCACCTTCCTGGGCAAGGACCTGGTGTCGTCCGTGACGGGGCCGCTGGCCAAGGCGGTGCCCTTCGCGAAGGCACTCAAGAGCGGCGACGTGACGTCGCTGGGTGGGGACCTGCCCTTCAGCGTGACCATCAAGAACGGCGTGGCGCAGCTGAGCAAGCCCATCACCTGGACGCGGCCGGAGGCGGCGATGAGCTTCGACGGCGGCATCAAGCTGGACGGTACGCTGGACCTGACGGGTGGCGTGTCGCTGACGCCCGCGACCATCAAGACGCTGACGGTGGGCAAGGTGACGCCGACGGAGGCCATCCCGGTGGGGCTGAAGATTACAGGCAAGGCGTGGAGCCCGGAGGTGACGGGCATCGACGTGAAGCCGGCGGCGACGACCATCCTGAAGCTGGCCGGAGGGGCCGCGCTGAGCGGCGTGCTGGGTGAGAAGGGCAAGGCCGTGGAGGACATCCTCACGGGCGGTCAGGACAAGGCCAAGGCCGAAGCGGAGGCGAAGCGCCAGGAACTGGAGGCGCGCGCCAACGAGGAGAAGAAGAAGCTGGAGGAGCAGGCCCGCATCGAGCAGGAGAAGGCCAAGCAGCGCGCCGAGGAAGAGGCGAAGAAGCGCCTCAAGGGCATCTTCGGCGGGAAGTAGCCGCCGCTCGGGTTCGAGCAGCACTCGCGCCGCGAGGTTCCTCCGGGAGCTTCGCGGCGTTCGTGTGTCCGGGGTCTGGCGTAGGCTCACTGCCATGTCCCACCGGCTCACACGCATCCAGGCCGAGGGCCTGCGCTCGCTGCGCGACATCGTGCCTGCGCCGCTTCACGGACAGCCAGTGGCGCGTCGTCGAAGAGGAACTGTCCCTGCTCGCGGGGATGTCGCTTCCCTTCGTGGAGCCTGACTCGCCTCGCGACGAGGCGGTGCTCGCCACCTTCCCTCCCGGGCCCACGACTCGAATGGGTGACGACGAGGCGGCGTGGCTGGGGGAGATTGCCGACAGGGCGTCGCGGGCGATGAACGGCTTCCTGCGCGGCTTCCGTGTCCAGCCCGCGGAGTCCTTCGACGCGGACGTCCCGTTCCTCTTCCTGGAGGAACGGGACGTGGACCTGCCCTCGAATGCCGTCTGGGACCGGGGCCAGGCCGCTCGCGCGGCGTCCTCTCGGGTCCCCGTGCTGCTGTGCACCCCGTCGGTGGCCCTGGCGGACGCCTTCGACATCGAAGACGTCCTGCGCGTGGGCTGAACCGCTACTGCCCCCCGGCGGTGCGCGTATCCCAGCCACCGCCGATGGGCCCGCCCCGGGGGCCGCCCGCGCCCCGCGGGTTCATGTCATCGCGGCGCATCTGCTGGTACTGCGTCATCTGCTCCGCGCTGAGCACCTTCTGCATCTCCGCGTCGGTCTGCGTGCGCAGGTCGCGCATCTGCTGGCGCATGTCACGTCCCGGCCGGCCTCCCGCCATCGCCGACGACAGCTCCTGGCGCTTCGCGTCCTCGGCCTGCATCGCCTTCGTCAGCGCCTGCTCCTGGCTGTAGTTGAGCCGCGCGTTGCTGATGAAGGTCTTGAGGCGCTGGGAGCGCTCGGACTCCGCCTGCGCCTGCATCTGGTCCACCTGCTGCTGCCACTGCTGGCGCTGCTCGGTGCGCTGCTCGTCCTGCACCGTGCGCATCAGCTCCTTCAACGACTGCTTCGCGCGGTCGTTGGTCAGCGCCTCGCCCACCATCACGCCGCGCAGCTCCTCACGCAGCTTCGCGACCTCCGCCTCCAGGCCCGCGGGCGGAGGACCGCCCGTGCCAGCCGAGGCCGTGCCGCCGCCCTGCTCGAAGGCCATCATCCGCCGGGACAGGAGCTGCACCGTCTCCTCCAGCGCCTTCACGCGGTTCTGGAGCGCCCGGACGTCCGCCGTCGAGTCCTGCACGCGGGGCGCCTCCTGGACGACAGGGGCCTCCGACTTCCCAGGCCCCCACAGGGCCACCCCGAGTGCCAGCGAAGCCATCCCCACCGATGCGATGCCGAGAATGCGGTTCATGATGCTCTCCCTGACGGAACTCCCGGCCGCGTATTCCATCGCGCCCCCAAAGCTCCGCCCTGCGCCTGCATCCTCCCACCCTGCCCGCCTCCCGGGGAACCGTCCTGCGACGCGCGCCTGCCTGCCCTCCGTGTCGCGAGCGTTGACCTCCTCCTGCGGGGCACGGAGAGTCCCCCGCCATGACGCTCCGTCCCATCGCTGAAGTCGGCGCCGAGCTGGGTCTCGCGCCGGAAGACGTCCTCCCCTGGGGCCGCGACCGCGCGAAGGTGTCGCTGGACGCCCTGGGCCGCAGCTCGCGCCAGGGCCGCATGGTGCTGGTGTCGGCCATCAACCCCACGCCTCCGGGCGAGGGCAAGACGACCATGTCCGTGGCGCTGGCCATGGGCCTGCGCAAGCGGGGGCGCAAGGCGGTGGCGGCGCTGCGCGAGCCGTCGCTGGGGCCCGTCTTCGGCGTGAAGGGCGGCGGCACCGGCGGCGGGCTGGCGAGCCTGGAGCCGGCGGCGGACATCAACCTGCACTTCACCGGCGACCTGCACGCCATCACCAGCGCGCACAACCTGCTGTCCGCGCTGGTGGACAACGCCGTGTACTACGGCCACCCGGTGGTGCTGGAGGGCACGCGGGTGCGCTGGCGCCGCGCGATGGACATGAACGACCGGTTCCTGCGCAACGTCATCGTGGGGCTGGGCGGCAAGGCGCACGGCGTGCCGCGCGAGACGTCCTTCGACATCACGGCCGCCAGCGAGGTGATGGCCATCCTGGCGCTGGCGGAGAACCTGAAGGACCTGGAGGCGCGGCTGGGGCGCATCGTGGTGGGGCAGGCGCCGGACGGCTCGCCGGTGCGCGCGAACGACGTGAATGCGGCGGCGTCCATGGTGGCGCTGCTGAAGGACGCGCTGATGCCCAATCTCGCCCAGACGCGCGAGGGCGGGCCGGCCATCGTGCACGCGGGGCCGTTCGGCAACATCGCGCACGGGTGTTCGTCGGTGGTGGGCACGCGGCTGGCGCTCGCGTACGCGGACGAGGTGGTGACGGAGGCGGGCTTCGGCTTCGACCTGGGCGCGGAGAAGTTCCTGGACATCAAGTGCCGGAGCGCGGGCGTGTGGCCCCGGGGCGTGATGCTGGTGGTGACGCTGCGGGCGCTGAAGCACCACGGCGGCGCCGCGGCGGCGAAGGTCGCGGATCCGGACAGAGAAGCGCTCCTGAAGGGCTTCAACCACCTGGAGAAGCACCTGGAGTCGGTGGCGGCGTTCGGCCTGCCGGCGGTGCTGTGCGTGAACCAGTTCCCGCAGGACACGGAAGCCGAGCTGGACGAACTGCGCGCGTTCGCGAAGGCGAGGGGCGTGGGCATCGCCGTATGCGACGGCTTCGGCAAGGGCGGCGAGGGTTCGCTGGAGCTGGCGGACACGGTGCTGGCGATGCTGGACGCGACGGACGCGGCGCCGCCGAAGCCGCGCTTCCTCTACGAACTGGAGCAGACGCCGGAGGAGAAGATCCGCGCCATCGCGCGCACGGTGTACGGCGCGGACGACGTGGCCTTCACGCCAGGGGCGCGCAAGGACCTGGAGACGGCGCGAGCGCTGGGAGGCGCGGGGCTGCCGGTGTGCATGGCGAAGACGCACCTGTCCCTGTCGGACGACCCGGCGAAGACGGGCCGGCCCCGAGGCTTCACGTTGACGGTGCGAGAGGTGCGCCTGTCCGCGGGAGCCGGCTTCCTGGTGGCGCTGACCGGAGAGCTGCTCACCATGCCGGGCCTGCCGCGCGAGCCCGCCGCCCGCCGCGTCACGGTCCACCCGGACGGCAGCATCACGGGCCTGATGCAGGGCGAGTGACGTCAGGGGTAGGGCCTGGCGTCTCCCGTCTTCTCTCGACGGGAGCGCCCGCCCCTGCCCCATCCGAAGCACGCCCAACCCTGGCGCGTCCATTTCTTCCAGCGCCATCCGGAGGATGATCCGGAGCGCACCGTGCCGGCCCGCGACTTCCTTGATGCGTGTCCGGACACGGTCAGCGCGAAGCTGCTCGCCGTCGTGAAGGCCGTGGCGGACGCGCCGCCGCCCGCCTTCAGCGGAGGGGGCAAGTGGGAGGCCATGCATGGCTCCATGGCGGGGCTCCATGAAGTGCGCGCGGATGGCAGGGGCCGCCGTCACTACCGTCTCTTCTGCGTCCTGGAGCGGGACGGAGCAGCGCTGGGCCTGGGCGGCCCGAGCCTCATCCTCCTGACCGGGAGGACGAAGGCGTTCCGCACCGTGCTCTCGGAGAATGACTACGCGAAGGTCCGGGCGCTCCGGGACGAGTACCAGCGCCGCCGCCCCCGGAGCGTGTGGGCTGGCTGAGGGCGCCCTACTTGCGGCGAACGCGGGGGGCGGGTGCCCGTGGCCGCACTGCCTTGCGGCGGGCGGGGGCCGGCACCAGCTGAAGGCGGCACCCCAGCGCGGCGGCCAGCTTCGTGACCGTCGACAGCGTGGGGTTCGCGGAAGGCGCCGTGAACAGGCGGCGCACGACCTCCGGCGGGGTCTCCGCCTTCCGAGCCAGGTCCGCCTTGCTCAGTCCGGCCTCCTCGCGCCGCGCATCCAGGGCGCGGATCAGCTTGTCAGCCGCATCCACTTCGGCACGCGCCTTCGCGTACGCCTCCGCGAAGGCCGGGCGCTTGAGCTTCTTCTCGAAGTAACGGTCGAATCCCGTGGGGGTCATGGCAGGGCTCCAGGCTTCAATCCGGGGCGTAGCATACAAGTTACGCCTGACGTGGCGTCCTGACAGCTCCCTTTCCACAAAGCACGACGGGCCGCCCCGGTGTTCCGGAGCGGCCCGTGGGCCCTGCTGGATGCCTTCGCGGCTGGCTACACGCGGAAGGTGGTGGACAGCTCCTGGAGCTTGCCCAGGGAGGTGTTGATCTGCCCCACCGCCTGCTCGGCGTTGCTCGTGGCCATCACCACGTCGCTCATCATCTCCGACAGCTGCGTCACCACTTCCGTCATCTGCGTGATGCCCGCGTTCTGCTGCGTCACCGAGGCGACGATCTGCCGCGCCGCCTGGCTGCTCTCCTGCACCACCTGCGTGATGTCCTTCAGCGTCGTCGCGGACGAGAGCACCTGCTCGATGCCCTCCTCCATCTTCTGGCTGTCCTCCTCCGCGATGCCCACCGTCTCGCGGATGGCCTGGTTGATCTCCAGGAGGATCTTCCCGATGCGCTGCGTGCTCTGCAGCGACTGGCTGCTCAGCGCCCGCATCTCCTTGGCCACCACCGCGAAGCCCCGGCCTTCCTCGCCGGCCCGCGCCGCCTCGATGGCCGCGTTCAACGCGAGCACGTTCGACTGGTCCGCCAGGTCCTTCACGCTGCCGATGATTTCACCCGCGTGCACCGCCTGCTCGGACAGCACGCCAATGCTCCCCACCAGCGCGCCCACCCGCGCGCGGATCTGCTGCAACCCCTCCGCGCTGCGCTCGATGGACACCTGCCCGGAGGCGCTGTACGCGTCCGCCTGCGCCGCCACCTTCAACACCATCTCCGCGCGGCTGGCCGCCATGCCGGACGTCTGGGCGATCTCCGCGATGGTGGAGCTGGCCTCCGTGAGGCTGCGCGACTGGCTGGTCAGGAAGTTGAGCTGCTCGTGGCTCGCCGCGTTCAGCCGCGCCGCCGCCGCCGTCAGCTCCGTCACCACCGAGTGCAGCGTGTTGGGCACCGAGCCCAGCCGCGTCATCAGCGACTGGATGCTGCGCGCCAGCTCGCCCACCTCGTCCTGCGCGCTCGTGTCGATGGCCAGCGACAGGTCGCCCTCCCGCACGATGCGCGTCGCCGTCGCTGTCAGCCGCGCCAGGGGCGTCGTCACCTCGCGCAGCAGCCACACCGTGGCCACCGCGAGCACCACGATGCACGCCACCGCCAGCACCAGCACCCACGTCAGCGTCGCGCCGTGCAGCGACGACACCTCCATGAAGGTCTCGCGCTGCGACGCCTCCTGCTGCGCCGTCACGGACTCCAGGCCGTCGTGCATCGCCCGGTACGCGGGCTCCAGCTTCGCGAGCGCGGCTTCCGCGGCCGCGTCATTGCGCGCCGCCAGCGCCACCACCTGCGACGCCTCCTTCCAGTAGCGCGTGAAGGCCCCCTGCAGCGCCTCCACCTTCGGGCCATCCACGTCCGGATACGCGCGAAGCGCCGTGAGCCCCTTCTGGAGCTCCGCCACCTGCGCGTCCAGCGTCTCCTGCTTCACCGCGTTCAGCGCCACCGCGTCGCCGACGTCCAGGTGCAGCGCCGCGAATCCCGCGCGGGCCGTCTGCGCCTGACTCACCGACGGCGCCAGGCTGGAACCAATGCGCTCCGAGGCGCTCCGCGTGCGCGAGCCCAGCACCACCGTCACCGCCACGATGGCCACCAGGAACGCCGCCGCCACCGTCGGCAGCACCATCATCTTCTGCTTGAGCCGCATCGCCATCACGCACCCCCTCGCGCGCCCATGTCACCCATCCCGATGAAGCGCGGCCGTACTCCCGCGCCGGGCCTGCTGCGCCAGCTCATTGTCGCTCATCCTTCCGCGGACCCCCACGGGCTCGCCGGGGGCCGGGGCTCCGTCAGGACTCGTAGGATAGACAACACCTCTCCCCCTGACTCAAGCCCGCGTCCCTTGAATTGTCTCTGAAACGGGTCGGCATTGCCCCGCAGGGTCATGCGGGACACTTCATCCTGTCAGGTGGGACTCGTCGCGGAGGACGCCGCACGTCAGTCGTGGAAGGCCCTCCAGGCACCCTGGCGCGATCATTCCAGCCGTCCGGCAAGACCTTCACTGTAGGTGACATCGGACAGGGGGCGTCCAGGCAAGCCCTGGGGCGGGCGCCAGGCCGGTCGCTCAGCGGGTGGGCTGCGGGAGGAAGGGCTCCAACTCGCGGCGGCAGGTGTCGTCGCACTCGGAGAAGCGGACGAGGAACGCCGCGTGATTGGCGCACTTCTTGGGCCAGCGTGAGGCGCCGCCATCCGCCAGACACAGCAGGCGGAACTCGTCGCGGGTGTCCGAGAAGAGGGCCTCGCGCTGCGACGGGGACATGGCGTCCAGCGCGCGGTTCTCCCCGCCCTGGAGCCAGATGAAGACGCCCACCATCGCCACGAAGACGAGGGCCAGCCAGGTGCCCTTGCGCAGCCAGATGCTGGGCGGAGGGGCCAACTCCTTCGCGAAGATGTTCTTTTCATCGCCCCCCTCGTCCGGAGGCGTCCCTTCGTTGCCCATGGGCTCCCTTCCATCCATGGCGCGTGCCAGCCGCACGGCCGTGCCGCAGCAGACACCAGCCCGTCCCGCGTTGCACCTTGCAACCGCCATCCGGGGCACACCGTGCCGGATGCAATGCGCCCCCGAGGCTTGCGCCGCCCGGCATCCGACAGACGGGCCCGGCACACGGCGTGCTCTTGGACTGGGACCATGGAAGTGCGTGCCAGTACCGAGGCGACGGAGCGCCCCATGCGGGTGCTCGTGGTGGACGACGAGCGAAACATCCGCCACACCCCGCGACTCACCGCCTCCGCGATGTTCGACACGGCCGTGGAGGCGGTGAAGCGCGGCGCGCTCCAAGCACAGCTGCCGCGCTTGCTGCAGGAGAAGCATTTCGAGCGGCTGGGCGAGGGCCGCACGCGCGAGGCGGACGCAAGAAGTACGAAGCAGGGGCGTGACGCACGCTGCCTGTGCGCCAGTGCATGCAGGCCCGGCACTGGAGGCCGGGGCGTGCAGGGGCGCTCGTCCTTCCGAGTGGATTGCGCCCTTGCGCGCGCATGTGAACCCTGGCCCGTCATGAACCTCATCGACGTGCTCATCCAGCAGCACCGCGACGCCGAGGCGCTCTTCGAGGCCTGGCACCATGCGCATGACGAAGAGAAGCCCGCGCTGTGCCTGCGGCTGGCCGAAGCGCTCACGATGCACAGCACCGTCGAGGAGCGCTGGGTGTATCCCGTCGCGCGGAGCGTCGTGGACGGGCCGAGCATCGACTTCGCGGTGGAGGAGCACGGGGAGATGACCCAGCTGCTCTCCGAGCTGTTGCGCGTCCGCCACGACCCGCGCCGCCGCGAGGCCACGGTGCGCCAGTTGGAGGCCGTGGTGGCGAACCACATGGCGGAGGAGGAGCGCGAGGTGCTTCCCCGACTGCGCAAGATGGACGCGGGCGCGTTCGGCCTGTCGAGTGCTGAAATCGTCCGCTCCGCGTCCGACGCGCGGAACGAAGCGATGCGCCAGTTGGAGATGTCCGCGCCGATGTGACCGCGGGCCTCAGCCCTGTTCGGGCTGCGGCGGCGTGAACCAGAAGGTGCTGCCCTGCCCCGGGTGCGCCCCCTCCCCAGCCCTCCGCCAGCGTGCGCTGCGCGGACAGCGCCCGTTCCACCAGCTCCACCAGGGTGTACGAACCCGCTCCGTGCGCCC
Source organism: Corallococcus sp. CA054B (assembly GCF_003611625.1). Lineage (NCBI taxonomy): Bacteria > Pseudomonadati > Myxococcota > Myxococcia > Myxococcales > Myxococcaceae > Corallococcus > Corallococcus sp. CA054B. The sequence continues at coordinate 8,334 of NZ_RAVY01000098.1, read as the reverse complement.
CTGCGAGGTGAAAGGGGGCGACGGCGTTACAGTGGGGAGCGGAGGTGGTTGGCGTGCATCGGTACCGGTGGAGCGAGAGCATCGAACCCAGGCTTCAGCAGGCGACCGAGCGCATGCGCCGGTTGCGTGCCACCCGGATGCCTCCTGCCGCGGTGGAGAACCTGAGGCGCTGGTTCCGGATCCACCACACGTACAATTCAAACGCGATTGAAGGGAACCGTCTGACCCTGCCAGAGACGCGCGCCGTGGTGGAGGACGGCATCACCATCGCGGGCAAGTCGCTGAAGGATCACTTCGAAGCGGTCAACCTCGCGCATGCGCTCGACCTCATCGAAGCGCTGGCCGGTAAGGACTCCGTGCTGGGCGAGCGGGACGTTCGCGAGATGCACGGCATCGTTCTGCGCGCGATTGACCCCGAAAACGCCGGAGCCTATCGGCGCATCAACGTACGGATCGGCGGTACGAAGTACGTGCCTCCGCAGGCTGTCCAGGTGCCCGAAGAAATGCGGACGTTCGGAGAATGGCTGGCTGGAGCCAAGACCGAGCATCCGGTGGTCGTCTGCGCCATCGCGCATACATGGTTCGAAACGATTCATCCCTTCGTGGATGGGAACGGACGGACAGGGAGGCTGCTCGCCAACCTGTTGCTGATGCGGGAGCACTACCCCGCCATCGTCCTGCTCGCCGAAGACCGGGCGCGGTATTACCTGGCGCTTGATGCATCCCATTCGGGAGACATCACCGCGATGGTGGAATTGACGCTCGATCGTCTGGACCAAAGCTTCGAAGAATACGAGCGTGCGTCCCGTGAGCTCACGGAGGTCCGTGAGCCCGCGATTGACTACCTGGCGGAGCAACTGGGCAAGACGCGGGCTGCGACGTCATCCCAGTTCAGCCGTTGGTACGAGGCCGTCCGTGTGCTTCATGGTTCGCTCGTGGACTTCGCGGAGCAATTGATGGCGAAGTTCCCGGAGGGCAATCGACCGCGCCTGCAGGTGTCGGACCTCCCTGCGCTGACGGAGCATGAGTGGGCCTCGATCCAAAAAGCTCCCTATTGGCTCTTCGGCCTGGTGGGTGACAGCCACGGCGCGCACGTGGATCTCTCCTTCAGCGCAATCCCCCCAGGAGGAGGGATTGGCGGATGGAACAAGGAGGGCACTGGCGTTCGACTGACCCTTCCCAGCACGGAAGCCGCGCCCCGGGACCACCGCATCGAGGCGGTTCCCACTGGGCACACCTTTCGCGTCCTAAGCGACGGGAACTCCAGTCAGACCGAGTCCGATGTCTCCGTGAGCAAGTTCGCCACGGAACTCTGGACCGCGGCCATCAAGCACCTGCTCCAGACTCGCTGACATCACGGGCTGCTGGACACGGATGAGTCGCAGTCCGAGGTGCACTTGCCCGAGCAGGCGACCTGGCCGGGGTACGAGTCCAGGATGGCGCACGTGGTGCCGCCCGTGCAGGACACGAGTTCGGTGCAGACCTTGGAATCATCCACACAGCGTGCCTTGGACTCGCCGTCCAGCTTGAGCACGAGGCAGGACAGGCCTTGCGGACACTGGGGCAGGTCCACTCCGCACTCCTGTGCCAGGTCCAGCGACTGCCCTTCTCGCAGCTTCAGCCTCCCCTGCCCGCCCTCTCCGTCCGACCCACAGGCCGCGAGGGCCATCACCGTCAGACAACCGCCCAGCATCCGCATCCAGCGCATCGTGGCTCCTTGAAGTCGTGAAGCCCCATGCCCGGAGCAAGGTGTGGACCAGGGAGGCGCCGCAGGAATTCCGCGCGCTTGGCCACTGGTGGCTGCCTCGGAATTCTGATGCCCCCTCGAATCCCTGGCGGCCCACGCCTCAGCGGAACTCGTCCACGATGTACATACCCGCGCGCGCTGAATCGAGGATGGCTGTTCCTGGCTTGGACTCGGGCCGCTTGCGCAGTTGCCCGAAGCCCAGCCTCGCCACCGCACAGATGGGGACCCTGTCCCCACCATTCATGAAATGGGCTTCGTAATAGCGAATGACCGGCTGAGGACCGCCTGTCCACACGCGGCCATACAGCCGAAGCGGCGCTTCCAACGTACCGACGTCCTGATCCAGCACGCTTTCGATGGGTCCGTCATACAGCGTGATGGTCTCCGCTCGACTCTGGTTCGCGTCGAGCTGTACCCATGCGGACTCCCCCACATACAGGCGCAGGTAACGCATGACCTCCAGCGCCTTCTCCGGGCACTTCTCCGCCATGGGAGTTCCATCCGAGCGAAGCCGGACGTCACCCGGTACCGTTGCACAACCCAGCGGCAGCCCCAGCAAGCCCACGAGTACGTATTGGCGGGGAGTCATGCGGCGTTCCTACTTCCCCAGCAGGGCCGGATCCAACTGAACAATGGCCTGCAAGAGCCCGTCCTGCCGGTACAGCTCCAGCCGCAGCGCGGTCAGCGTCCCTCCATCCAGGAAGGCGCTTCCGTCCACGACGAGCCCAATCACTCCGGACGCCCCGGGCTCCAGTACCGCCGCAGAGGAACGCACCGCGATGGCCCGCTCCCTCGCATCCGCGACGCCCACCAACCGGACGGACTTCATGCTCCAGGAACGCTCGGCGTGGAGATTCTTCACCCTGAACACGACCGCAGCCTTGCCCTTGCCGCGATAAACCGTGCCCTCCAGTTTCGCGCCATCGTCCTTCCCGGAAAAGCGCTCAAAGCCCTTGAATGGGGTCTGCGCCTCGGACTCCGCCGTCAGCAGGGCCGCCAGCGCATGGTCCTCGGAGACCTCCTCCTTGTGGAGCCGCTCGTTCTCCGCGCGGAGGGTCTTGTTCTCCTTCTCCGAGTCCAATAGCGCCGAGGCCATGGCCTCGTAGCCATCCCGGTCCTTGTAGACGTTGAGCTGCTGGTCCGCGCTCCCATGTTCACGCCGTCCCGGAGGCCGCAGGAGGAAGGGGACCTCCCGGTCATCCGACAACGTGACGAGCAGGGAGAAGCCTTCCTCCGGTGCCAGGTCGCGCCGGGGCTCCAGCACCACCTTCTGGCCCACGACGCCCACCGGTTCGAATCGCCCCTCTCCGCCCACCAATCGAGCCCGGAGTGGCGCGAGGTCCTGCTCGAAGCGCAGGACCGTCACGACCTGCCCCTTCACATAGATGCGCTGGGGCGCGGCCTCGGGCTGCTCGGGGAGGAAGAGCGTCCGGATGACGGCGTGCTCGTGCTCCTCCGCCACGGCGGCCCCAGCGAGCAGCGTCCCGAGCAACGCCCACGTCCCAGGTAGAGCGATTCGCATACAACCTGGGACATAGCATCCGCCTTCCAGCGGACCAAGCCACGCTCAGGGCGCTAAGCGCGCCAGGAAGACCTTGTACTGGAGCGAGACGAAGAGCGTCTTCGGCTGCACCAGCCCCGCCTGCGCGAACATCGCGAACAGCGCGGCATCGGACTCGATGGGCTGCATCTTCGCCATGGCCTGCCCCCGGGCCTCCAGCTTCTCCCGCGTCACGCCATACGCCCGCAGCCGCCGGAACTCGATGTTCGTCAGCTCGGGGTCCTGGCCGATGCGGCAGCCCAGCACCAGCGGCGCTCCCGGCTTGAGCCTCCGCGTCACCTCTCGCAGCAGTTCGACGCGGGCCGCTTCCCCCTCCACGTGGTGCAGCACGCCCATCAACTGCGCGCCGTCGAACGGAGGACCTTGCGGCAACGTGCGCAGCTCGCCTTCGTGCAGGTGCGTGCGCGAGAGCAGCCCTTCCGCCTCCAGACGCTTGCGCGCGACCTCCAGCATCGCGCCCGAGGGCTCCACGCCCGTGAAGCGCCAGCCCGGCACGCTGAACCGGAGGTAGGGCATCAGCTCCGCGCCCGTGCCCAGGCCTACGTGGAGCAGTGACGCCGTCTCCTGGCCGTCCAGGTGAGCAGCCAGGGCACTGACGCCCAGCTCGTACGCCGCCTGGTAGCCGGCGAGGCTGACCGCAGCCTGGGCGTCGTAATGGGGCGCGCGGTCGGCTCCAAAGCCGTGCACCGGCGCATGTGCGGAATGATCGTGGTTCATGACCGCAAGATGCGTCCGCCCCGCGCGGAGTGGCAGAGCGGGGATTCAGACGGAATCAGCGGATCTTTCGATTCGCGGGAAGTCGGTGGGCCGGGCATCGAGGGGGATGCCCTCGGCTTGCATCTGCTTCGCCCAGCCGATGACTTGCTGGCAGCGCAGCACCACGGCCCCGCTCATCATCGCGGGGAAGAGGGCGCCGATGCTCAGCCCTCCGTGAGCCGAGACATGGGTCAGCCATGCCAGCACACTCCAGATGAGCCAGCTGTAGCCCAGCCCCAAGCCCAGCATGAGCGCCCACCGCTTCTTCAAGAAGGTGAGCGCGCCCAGGGCCAGGCAGAAGACCGCATACCCAGCAACGAGCGCCGCCCCCCATGGCTCCAGCATCCAGTCAAAGAGGAGGCCCACATTGGCCCGGAGTACGAACAGGGCCCCGGCGAAAATGGCATGGACGAGGCAGACTCCCCCCAGCTCATGGACCCGGGCGCGAAACCTCTCCACGAAGTCCGCGTCGATTTCACCCGAGCCTCCAGGCAATGCGGGAGAAAGGACTGCTGACGGCTTTCGGTTGGCCATGGTCAGGAGGCTCCGCTCTGTGGCCTCGGTAGCGAGGTACAGGCAACGGTGGCAGGCCCATGAAGCTCCGCGCCAACTCAAATTTTCTTGATGTCCTCATCGCCAATTTCGATGAGCAGCCACCGCGGCACTCTCCACGACGGCATCCATCCCATGCGAGGTCGGGTCCACCCGCCAGCTCAGGTGGATGGGCAGTGGAACGAGCTCCACGTCACAGGGCAGCAGCCGCAGGCCCTCTGCCCGCGCGAGCCGGTGGATGGCGGGGTGTGGCAGCGTCGCCACGCCGAGCCCGCTCGCGACCAGGCTCACCATGGCGGAGATGGACGAGCTCGTATGCACACGTGGCGCCTCGAACCCTGCTCCGCGCAGCAGGTCGAGGAGCGCCACGTACGGCTGTGAGCCGCGCTGAAAGGTCAAGAACCCGCCCTGGGTGAGCTGCGCCAGGGTGTACCTGCGCCGCGTGTGCAGGCCCCGCTTGCCCACGAATCCCATTGGCATCGACGGCAGCTCGCGTGTCCGCACGCCGTCCTCATGCACGGGGAGCGCAGCCAGGACCAGGTCGAGCGCGCCTCGCCGCATCAGGTCGTGCAGCCCCGCCGTGGTCTCGATGATGAGCTGGAGCTCGAGCCCCGGTTGCTCCACCCGCAGCCGCTCGAGCCACGAGATGAGCCACGCGTGAAGCACCGACTCGATGGCACCGATCCGCAGCGACACGGGGCCCCGTGGGCCCGAGCCCATCCCGGTCTTGATGTCGCGCCAGAGGCCCAGGAGCCGCTCCGCGTCGGTGAAGAAGCGTGCCCCTGCCGTGGTCAGCCGGAAGTGCTTGTCACGCCGGTCGAGCAGCGACGTGTTCAGCTCCTCCTCGAGCCTCGCGATGCGCGCGGAGACCGCGGACTGGGTGAGGAACAGCTTTTCCGCCGCGCGCGTCACGTTCTTGAGCGCCGCGGCCCAATAGAAGGCTTCGACAAAGTCCAGGTTCATGGGCGCCGGGAACCTTACTTAACGAGCGCTACTCCGGAACGAACCCGTCCCCCTCGCGCTGGAACACCGCTCCAATTGGCGCGTCCAGGATGGCGTCCAATTCCCTGTACCAGCCCAGCAGGGTCCTCAGCGGGACCTCGACCGCTCCCCCACCCGCTCCATTCCGGCTCCCACATCCGGAACCGTCCCATCACTCTCCTGGCGGCATGGGCATTCCAATCACTTTCAAGCCATGGCCCGCGGGCAGGTCGCCCACGACCACCGCCCACAGACCGTTGTACTTCACGCCCCCCAATCCCTTGCCATGCTCCAGCGCGAGCCGCGCCCGCGCCAGGATGAGCAACACCCCCTCCGGCAGGTCGATGTCTCCCAGCGCCACGCGGTCAAACGCGCCCCGGACACACATTCCAAATCCTGGACGGTGTGCCCCTACCGGTGCCGACACACACACAGCTGTCTTCCAAATCCAACCAACCCGTAAGGCTTTAACAAGGTTCTAAATAAATCAGACCTATTACGTTTTATTTTCAGTACCGGCACTGGGGGCCGCACGATGAGAGAAGAACTCGACACTTCCGACATGGAGTACGCCGATTTCGCGGTCCGTCATCAGCCCATCCTGATGGCGGTCGCGCGAAACATCTGTGGGGGGAATGCCACGGCTTGTGACGACCTGGTCCAGGACGTCCTGCTGCGGGCCTTGTTGAAGTGGGACTCGCTGCGCGGCTGGGGGGAGCCGGAGCGGCGCGCGTGGCTGGTACGGGTGCTGCACAACCGCTTCCTCGACCAGTGCCGCCGCACGCGCACGGAGGCCACCACCGCCATCAACCTGGGCAACGTGCACAAGCTCTTCGAGGAGCCTCAAGCCCCGGACCTGGAGCTGTGGGAGTGCATCACCGAGGCGGAGCTGCAGAAGGCCGTCGCGACGCTGCCCTTCAACCTGCGCCGCACCTTCGAGCTGCACTCGGAGGGGCTGCGCCACGCGGAGATTGGCCGCCACGGTGGACATCCCAGACAGCGCGGGCCGCTTCTTCAACGACGTGCGCGAGCGCATCCACGCAGGCGCCGCTCCCAGCGTGGCCCTGCGCGACGAGCGGCAGGCGTGGCTCCAGGCCTCCCCTGGAGATCGCTGGGTGCACGACGTGCTCCTGTTCGAATGACGCCCTTTCAGATCGCTTAAAAGAACCCGACCCGACACGTCTTCAAGAGGAGGCCGCACGCGGGGGCTGACAAGGCCGGACCCCGCGGCGGCCGCGTCAGGAGGACACGGTCATGTCGAGATGCCGGATCAGCCCCATCCTGGTACCCATCCCCCACAAGCCCCAGCAGGACCTCCCGGACAAGCCGCCCCCGGGACCCGCTGGGCTGGATACGAAGACTTCCGTGTCGCCGCAGAAGCCCCGCCACCCGCCCCAAGACGACCTGCCGACCAGGCCTTCGCCGTGGCCGGATGACTTTGATCGCTGACGCTTCAAGGCATGGCGCGGGCCTATGCTCCCGCGCCATGCCGTCGCATCCGTATGTCGTGAGGGCCGTGCAGTCCCGGGACGAGCTGGAGCAGGTGCTGGCCCTGCAGCGCCGCAACCTGCCTCCCGCGCTGTCACCGGAGGAGCAGCACGCCCAGGGCTTCGTCACCGTCCAGCATGACCTGGCCACGCTGGAGCGCATGCACGCGCTCGAGCCCAGCATCATCGCCATGCAGGGCTCCGACGTCGTGGCGTACGCGCTGGTGATGCCCCGCGAGTGCCGCGCGTGGGTCCCCGTCCTGGACCCGATGTTCGCGCTCCTTGAAGGGCTCGAACACCGGGGCCGGCCGCTGAAGGACCAGCGCTTCTACGTGATGGGGCAGGTGTGCGTGGACAAGGCCCACCGGGGGAAGGGCCTCTTCGACGCGCTCTACCACCAGCACCGCGAGCAGCTTCGCTCGCGCTTCGACTGCGTGGTGACGGAGGTCTCGGTGCGCAACACCCGCTCCCTGCGCGCGCACGCGCGGGTCGGGTTCGAGACCGTCCACACCTACCGCGACGCCACCGACACCTGGGCCGTGGTGCTCTGGGACTGGGGCGCGGGCACGTCGCGCTGAAGCAGGGGGTCCGCGCGCACCGGCGTGGGGCGGTTCGCCATCCGCTTGTGGTGCATGCCGGACAGCTTCAGCGCCAGCTCCGGACCGGTGATGCCCTTGGGGATGTAGCCGTCCGCGCCGGACGCGCGCACCAGCTCGCGCAGCCGCGACTCGTCCATGGACGAGTACAGGATGAAGAGCGTGTCCGGACCCGCGAACTGGCGCACCACGCCCAGGATGCGGTCGCCGCTCAGCGCGGGGATGTTCACGTCCAGGAGCACGATGTCCGGCTGCTCGGTCCGCAGCAGGTTGGCCACGCCCAGCGCCGCGCGCGTGGTGACGACATCGAAGCCGTAGCGGCTGATGGAGCGCTCCACCAGCTCCAGCACGAGTGGGTCATCATCCACCACAAGCGCCTTCAACTTGCCTTCCGCCATCGCGTCTCCGCCTTTCAAGACCTCGGGGGAAAGGTCTGAAGTGCATTACGTCCAGGTATGCTGTGCAATATACGCCATAACTGTATTCACGCACAATGCCCCCAAGCCTGAAGACCTGGGAGTCCTGTACTTTGAGTACGGATTTCCGGTCTCGAAGTCGCGCGGAGGTGGGGAAAACGAGCCCTACGCCGCAGGGGCGGCGGCGACCCCAGACTGATACTCGCGGTGAATAGTGGGAGGCCTCGCGCGGGTGGGA